>JBJTVM010000286.1:0-1327 GCA_046081205.1 Pseudanabaena sp.
CGGTGGAACCACTCTGACCCATCCCGAACTCAGTTGTGAAACGCTGTCACGGTGAAGATACTTTAGGGGTAGCCCTACGGGAAAATAGCTCGATGCCAAGCTTAATTTTAAGAAAAGCTCCTAGTCTTACTCAAGATTAGGAGCTTTTTTAATCCATATCAATTTACAAATGGCGCAAAGGATTATATGGAACTCACCTTGAATTAACCACTAAACTCTCTATAGGTCTTGAAATCTCGATATGTTTGCACCATTTTGTGTTTTGGGATAAGCTCAAACTTTTATACAGGGTGTACTACAGCACAAAGCGCTGTAAGATAACAACTACACCTTGGAGCATTCAACTTTGCTCTACCTTTTGCTATGACGATCGCCATGACACTTAATGACGACCTAACAATCTTAGATCTTGATTCAAATCCATTAAGTCCATTGGATTTGCCCCCTGAAGATGAAATACCTCTCCCAGATCCTGATGAAATGTTAGTACTGCTCAACTCAGTGACTGTTTTAGAGAGGATGCAAGCTGCAAGAGCTTTTTGCGAATTAGAAGATCAAAGGGCAATCCCGCGTCTTATTGAATTGCTACAAGACGAGTGTCCTCTAGTAAGAGTCAGTGCTGCTTATGCTCTTGGGCGGAATAAGAGTAATGAGGCAATTAAGCCTTTAATTGAGCAACTCAAGCAAGATTGGAATGGATATGTTCGCAAGGGTATTGTTTGGGCTTTGGGAACCTGTCGTGCTGAGATGGGATTAACGCCTCTTATTTCTGCGTTAAAGTATGATATTACGGCAGTACGTCTATGGGCTGCTAGTGCGCTTGGACAATTAGGTGATTTACAAGCAGTTGAGCCTTTAACGGAAGCGTTAACTAAAGATCCGATGTCTGCTGTGCGCGGAAATTGTGCATGGTCTCTGGGTAAGCTAATTGTGCAGATGCGCCGCGATTTTGAGACTGAAAGTGAAATCTATCATGAAGCGGTTGATGCATTGATTTATGCATTAGATGATGATGATCTCAGCGTACAGACTGATGCTAGGAATGCATTGCGTAAACTGGGGGAGCCGCGTGGTTTAAAAGTTATAGAGCGTATCGAAATGGATCAAGGGTATTGCGAATTTTAAAATATGAATTGGGTATGGGCTAGTAGGCTTCTTGCCAAATTTATCAGCAATTCTCATTATTAAAATCGGTTTCATAATGAGAATTGCTGCAAATTTATAAGATTTTTTTGATAATGGCGCAATTACTGCTATAGTTAGTAACTGCATATATAGAATATGCTCTTGCGAATGTAGTTTAGTGGTAAAACCTCTGCCTTCCAAG
>JBJTVM010000287.1:0-2737 GCA_046081205.1 Pseudanabaena sp.
AATAATTTGCCCACCTTCTACCTTCACATCAAAGTATTCTGAGTTTCCAATTGCCTTAGTAATACTTTTAGGAAGAGTAAGCTGATTTTTGGAAGTTAACTTAGCCAGCATCGTAAATTACCTATGTTTGCAAAAGGTAGAGTGTAAGATTTTATTACTTTAGTATAATCTTACTTATGATTGGACTGGAAAGCACCGAAATACAAAACGGCTGCGCCGTTTTGTATTTCGGTATTAGTCTTACAGTGCTTTGATCTCAATCCCAAACTAGGAAATTTTTTGAAAGTGTTGCTTTGCAACACTTTCAAAAGTCTCTTGTGCATTACAAGACTATTTCAAGATTTGATCATCCGTGGAGAAATCAATATCGGCGTGCTGACGATTGGAAGGGATATAGTCATACTCAAATGATGTTTTTAAGCCAGATAAGAGATCGTACTTAGGATTCCAGTTTAGATCGTGCTGGGCTTTGGTGACGGATGCAAAGAAATGCTGTAAGCGGAAGGGGAAAGCTTTCTTTTTGCCAAAGTCAAAATCTTTGGGATTGTAATAAACAAAGTTGAGTTGACTGGGATCTTTACCTGCGGCGATCGCGCATTGTTTGGCAAGTCCAATAAAGGTGACATAGCGGGTATCGGAAATATTGTATATTTCACCGATCGCCTTTTGATTACCCAAGACTGCGGCCATTGCGGAAGCGAGATCTTCGACATGACCAAGTTGAGTAATAAACTTGCCATTAGCAGGGATAGGAATCGGGCGATCGCGCACAATTCGATCAAAAAACCAAGCTTCCACATCGTTATAGTTTTGTGGCCCATATATATAAGTAGGACGAATGGAAGTATAGGGAAATCCTGATTCAGTCCGAACCTTTTGCAAATATGCTTCAGTATCTAACTTGCCCTTATGTCGGCTTTTGGGATCAGTGGCATCGGCTTCGTGATAGGGCAGAATCTCACTATCGAGATAGACACCTGCGGAACTCATGTACACAAAATGCTGAAGGCGATCGCGAAAGATTTCCACAAGGGGCTGGGTGTCACTCAGTTCCCGACCATTGTTATCAAAAACCGCATCGAAGGATTCAGCACCAAGCTTGTCTCGCAATTGCTGTGAATCAGTACGATCGCCGATAATTGTTCGCAGTCCTGCAACGGGTGATGGCTTTTTACCACGATTGAATAGAGTTACCTCATGCCCTTGAGACACCAATAATTTGACTAACGACACACCAATAAATCTTGTGCCGCCCATTACTAAAATTTTCATTTTTATTTGACTACAGCCAGTAATTCTTAAAGTGGTTTCTAAACTCAGAATATAGCGTTTTGCGCCATAGATTCCGCGATGACGCTAGTATTAAATGGTGCTGTTTGTATTACTAATCTAAGTAAGTAACTGGAATTATGCGGCGACTGATCGGAATATTTGTAATTGGGATGTTGAGCTTTTTCCTTGCAATTGCAACAGACGCTCAGAACTTTGTCCCCCCCACACAACTACACCTCACCTATCCACCGCTACAACATAAGACCACCAGCGATCGCCTGTTTTTTATTGGTACTGCTCCCAAAGATGGCAAGGTCAGTATTAATGGTAAACCCATCGAACGCACTGATGCAGGGCATTTCGCCCCAAGTTTGCCGCTTACTTTTGGCGAAAATAAGTTTGAGATCAAGTATGTCGATGCAACAGGCGATCGCCGTAATGAACGCCAAATCAATGTCACAGTCTTACGGGAGTCCCGCATCCCCTTACCTCCCAAGGATATTGGATTTATTCAAGAATCTCTATTCCCCACTGTCGATATTGCCCGACAACCCAATGAAAGAATTTGCTTTGATGCGATCGCCACACCCAACGCCACGGTTCTAGTCAGAATCGGCGATCGCGAAATTCCTTTATTACCTCGTCGCCGCAATATCCAACTACCACCAAATTCTTCAGTATTAACAGGCAATAACGAAGCCACTAGCGAATCACCTTCAGGATATTTTCGTGGCTGCACTACCTTTGAAACTGCTAGTAAACTCGGACAGCCTGAGTATGAAATGCGGATTAAGGATCAATCAGGCGATCGCGTGATTAAGCAAAAAGCCACAGGTAAAGTGGAGATTCTCTCTTCTCAAAATATCCAAATTGCTGAAATAACCGCGATCGCGGCGGATGCTAGAACTGGTGCAAGTACTGATTTCTCACGACTCACTCCTTTACCTAAAGGAGTCAAAGCTGTAGTCACAGGGCTTCAAGGTGATTGGCTAAGGCTCGACTATGGCGGCTGGGTACGCAAGAGTATGACGAAACTCCAACCAGCCGAGACTCCACCGCCCTCAATTGTGCGAAGTATTAACACCAAGCGAGTTGTCAATCAAGCCAATCAAGCTGACTACCCTAATAATGTATGGACAGAGGTGACCATTCCCCTAGAAGTACCAGTACCCATTTCTATTAATCAAGGCAATCGCCTATTTACACTGACACTATATAATGTCACGGCTCAAACTGATACGGTTTTGATCGATCCAGAATCAATTATCAATAAGTTGGATTGGGTACAAACTGAACCCAATAAAGTTACCTATACAATTAGCCTCAAACCTAAGCAACAATGGGGGTATAAAGTTCGCTATCAAGGCACAAACTTGATCATATCCCTCAAGCATCCACCTATCCTTAAAACTGCATCAGATAATTCTCAACCACTAAAAGGCGTAAAAATTCTCATTGATGCAGG
>JBJTVM010000288.1:0-4310 GCA_046081205.1 Pseudanabaena sp.
CTCTTGAGGGCGCTCAAATGTTCTGTCGCATTCGTGCCTATATTTCGACTCTCAGAAAGCAAGGTGTTAATGTTCTGGAGACTCTCAAACAAGTGTTTCTTGGCAACCCTTTCTTTCCAAATCTCCAGACTGAGTAGTTACCTTTAATATCAAAGTACAAAATGACGTAGCCATTTTGTACTTTGATATTAAAGCGCTTTGCGCTAAATTAAACCCCAGAAAAAATTTTGAAAGGGTTGCTTCGCGCCGCTTTCAAAATTTTTTTGTACTACTTAAAGCCTAAATAGGCTGTAATACCAATTCCCAGAAGTGTGGCTACACTTCTGGGAATTAAAAACCAAACCCTGTAAGGGTTTTGAAAGCACAAAATAGCGTAGCCATTTTGTGCCTTGGTATAACATCAGCCTTGTGAAATGCAGGTTGGTTTCCCGCTGAAGGTGGGGAACCCAACCCTTGTACTTGGCTCGCTTGAAAATCACTATAGTATAGGGTTTTAAGCAAGCGAATTAATGATTTTTTAGGGGCAATATTCTAACTGTATTGTTGATTGCTATACAATATTAAAGCTTTTCTAATGGTCGAGTTTTTTCTATGCATGTTTGGGTATTGCTGTTTAACGCCAACACCGATAACGAAGGTATCTATACCCTAGAAATTGAGGGCAATAATATTATTGTCGCCTTTGAACAAGAGGATGATGCCATTCGTTATGCAGGTTTATTAGAAGCACAAGACTTTTTGTCGCCGACAGTAGAAAGCATTGACAGCAAAGATTTAGAAGAGTTTTGTGAAGAAGCAGGCTATGACCTAAACATCGTACCAACCGATGCTTTGTTGGTTCCACCTGAAAAAAATGTTGACAAAACTGATTGGTCGGCCGATCGCGATCAAAATCTACCCGAACCAGAGGACGAAATTGAGGTAGAAGATCCCGTAATTGCAATGATGCGTCGTCGTCTGGAGAATTTACTGTAGCGATATTAAATTTGTCGTCAATAGATTCAATATCCAGAAATTTTTGCAGGTATAAATTATGACGGCTGAACTTACTTCTAATCCCTTAAAAAACGCAATTACCAAATTTGAACCTAGCTCAGAAAATGAAGGCTGGTTTAACTATCCCATACGTGTTTATCCTCACCACACTGACTATGCGGGTGTAGTGTGGCACGGTACTTATCTAGCTTGGATGGAAGAGGCACGGGTAGAATGCTTACGAACTGTAGGTATGAGCTTTGAGGAATTAGTCTCCGCAGGTGTAGATTTGCCAGTTGCCGAGATGAATTTGCGCTATCACCGTTCGGCACGAATGGGAGATGATGTCCTTGTGATGACTAGGCTTGTACCAGACAAAGTCCGCCTGAACTGGGAATATCAAATTCGTACTGAAACAGATCTATGTGTAACAGCAGTGGTGACCCTCGTACCTGTAGATTTTGAAAAACGTAAGTTGTTGCGATCGCTACCAAGTTCATTGGAAGGGGCGATCGCCAGATTAACGGGTATTTAAGTTTTGAATCTCACTTCGCGAAATTCAAATACCGCGAAATTCAAATGCATAATAACTGAGGAACTCAATCAAATCATGGCAAATTGGCAGGTAATAGCAGGCGGTGTGACCGCAGCAAAGGGCTATAAAGCCGCAGGAATTACAGCAGGACTGAAACCATCGGGCGCACCCGACCTGACGTTAATTGCATCGGATGTACCAGCGATCGCCGCAGGCGTATTTACCAAGTCTTGCGTCAGAGCTGCCTGTGTAGACTTCAACCGTGAAGTATTGGCAAAGGGTGGTCATGTCAGCGCGATCCTCTGTAATGCGGGACAAGCCAATGCTAGTACAGGTGCAGAAGGTTGGCAAAATGCGGTGGAATGTGCCGAACTGGTGCAGAAGTCATTAAATACATCGGATGGTGTTTTAGTTGCTTCCACTGGTGTCATCGGCAAGCAATTGCTAATGGACAAAATGCGTGTAGGGATTGCCAAAATTGCCCCTCTGATTTCGCCCGATGGTGGTGAAGATGCCTCGCGATCGATCATGACCACGGACACTGTGCCGAAAAGTATTGCCCTAGAAACTGTAATTGATGGTAAGCCCGTGAGAATTGGC
Organism: Pseudanabaena sp.; assembly: GCA_046081205.1. GTDB lineage: Bacteria > Cyanobacteriota > Cyanobacteriia > Pseudanabaenales > Pseudanabaenaceae > Pseudanabaena. The sequence goes on from JBJTVM010000288.1 coordinate 2,111, forward strand.
GGCATCTGTAAAGGCTCGGGAATGATCCATCCCAACATGGCGACGATGCTAGGTTTTGTAACTTGTGATGCTGGTGTAGAGTCAAAGCTATGGCAAAAGATGTTATCTAGTTCCATTGATGCCAGCTTTAACCAAGTTACCGTTGATGGCGATACCAGCACTAATGACATGGTATTAGCCCTAAGCAATGGTCAGTCGGGCGTAGTGATCGAAGATGAAAATTCTGAAGCAGCACAACAGGTACAGGCAATGTTGCAGGAAGTCTGTATGAGCTTGGCTAAAGAGATCGCCCGTGATGGTGAAGGCGCAACCTGCATGATCGAGGTGAATGTCACTGGTGCATCTAGTACCGTCGCCGCTCGGCAAATTGCCAAAACGATTGTTGGTTCATCCCTTGTCAAGTCAGCTGTCTTTGGTAACGATCCTAACTGGGGTAGAATTGCTGCCGCCGCAGGGCGATCGGGGGTTGATTTTGATCAAGATGTGTTGAATATTCAACTGGGCGATTTTGTGATGATGAAGGACGGCACGCCGCAGGAATACGATCGCAACGCCGCCAGCAACTATCTCAAAAATGACACTGTAATCATCAATGTCGGTGTCGGTGATGGTACTGGTGATGGCACGGCATGGGGATGTGACCTCAGCTACGATTACGTCAAGATTAATGCTGAGTACACAACATAAACCCTAAAAGGTGGCGTTTCACGCCACCTTTTTTGTTTAGCTATAATTTAGGTATTATTTGCCTAAAAATGTGATGGTAAACCAAAATCCAGAACAAATCGCGAGAGATCAAATCGATGGGATGTTGATTGCGGCGGGATGGGTAGTGCAATCAAAAAATAAGATTAATCTGGCGGCTAGCAGAGGTGTGGCAGTTCGGGAATATCAGACCGATGCGGGGATTGCTGACTATGTTTTATTTGTCGATAAGAAACCTCTGGGTATTATCGAAGCAAAGCGCGAAGAGGAGGGGGAGAAACTGAGCGCCCATGAGGAGCAGTCGAAATATTACGCCGTTAGCAAGCTGAAATATCTCAAAAATGATCCTTTACCCTTTGTGTATGAAAGTACAGGCGCATTAACTAGATTTACGGACTATCGCGATCCCAAGCCGAGAGCTAGAGCCGTGTTTCATTTCCATCGTCCTGAAACCTTAGCAGAATGGATGGCGGAATCGGAAACTTTACGGGCTAGGCTCAATAAAATTCCTGAGTTAAAAGCCGATGGGTTGCGACCTGCCCAGATTAAGGCGATCGCTAATTTGGAGGCATCATTTAAAGCTAATCGTCCCAAGGCATTGATTCAAATGGCGACGGGGGCAGGAAAGACTTTTACGGCTTGTACCTTTGTCTATCGGTTGTTGAAATTTGCCAGAGCCAAGCGAATTTTATTCTTAGTGGATACCAAGAATTTGGGAGAACAGGCGGAACAGGAGTTTCTCAAATATCAGCCGACGGATGATAATCGCAAATTTACGGAGCTTTATAATGTGCAACGGCTGAGTTCTAGCTATATTGCCTCCGATAGTCAGGTTTGCATTTCCACGATTCAGCGACTCTATTCAATTTTGCAAGGTAAGGAACTAGATGAATCGGCGGAGCAAGAAAACCCCAATGAGTCGGCTTGGAGTTGGCAGAAAAAAGAACCTTTGCCCGTGGGCTATTCCTTAAAAAATGCGATCGAGCAGTTTGACTTCATCATCATTGATGAATGCCATCGCTCGATTTATAACATTTGGAAGCAGGTGTTGGAATATTATGATGCGTTTTTGATTGGGCTGACGGCTACGCCCGATAAGCGCACCTTTGGCTTTTTTAATCAAAATGTGGTGAGCGAATACACCTATGAAGAGTCGATCGCAGATGGCGTGAATGTGCCGTACAACGTCTATACGATTGAGACGGAAATCACGAAGAACGGCTCAAAACTGAAAGCGAAAGAATATATCGACAAACGCGAAAAGCTACCTCGCAAAAAGCGCTGGGAACAGTTAGATGAGGATGTTGAATATAAGGCAAATAAGTTAGATCGCGATGTGGTGAATCCTAATCAAATTCGCGAAATTATTCGGGAGTTCAAACGGGCGCTGAAGGAGGAGATTTTTTGCGATCGCCTTATGCCTAATGGTGAGTATGAAGTACCGAAAACATTGATTTTTGCGAAGACGGATAGTCATGCTGAGGATATTATTGAT
>JBJTVM010000289.1:0-1288 GCA_046081205.1 Pseudanabaena sp.
AGTGGCAATTGTTGCATCCACTTCAAATGTGCCTCTGGCAGATTGCCTGCTCCATAACTCTCTAGGGTTTTAGGACCACCATTTAATAGCCATCCCTTCCAGATCAATGATTCTTCATTACTGCTAAAGGCATCAAGACACATCTGCTCATGATTTCCCTTGAGGCAAATATGATTATTGCTTATTACGCACTGGACAACATCAGCACTGCGATCGCCGCGATCTATCAAGTCGCCCAAAAAAAACAATTTGTCAGCAGGACTGTACTTAATAAAGTCAATTAACTTCATTAAGCCATCAAATTGACCATGAATATCGCCGAATACAAATCGAGTCAACTTATTTCACCCCATATCACAAATGGTGAAGCTAAAAACACACAGTATTGAAATCTAACGACGTGTATGCATGAGGTGTAGCGGTCTGGCATATTTTTCAAGACAGATACAACTTGGAAGAAACTTGATCTTTATATCTACTGTTTATATTTTAGGACAGATTTTCCTTGCTTTCGCTTCATTTTGTCTGTTGTCATGATTGGAAGTCTTGTAATTTATCACAATCTAGTACGTAAAACCCAAGAAGAGAACGACGGCGCTTCGCGCAGCCATTCTCTTCTTGGGTTGGCGACAGTTATATTAGACATTGTATTGCTAATCATTTCTACTTTTTAGGGGCGTAAAAACACAAAATGGCATAGCCATTTTGTGTTTTGGTATTAATTAGCAAGCTTCACAGTTTTTTGTAATTTTTATGTTCAATGGATTTATTAGTATCGATAAGCCTCCATCGATTACGGCTCATGACTGTGTGAGTCGGTTGCGCAAGTTACTAAAGCAAAAGAAAATTGGTCATGGTGGTACTCTTGATCCAATGGCAACAGGGGTTTTACCGATCGCTGTGGGTAATGCCACGCGACTTCTAAGATTTTTACCAGAGGGCAAAGCCTATGAGGCAAGAATTCGCTTTGGGCTGGTTACCAATACCGATGACATTACAGGTGAAGTAATTAGCGATCGCCCTTGTCCAAAGTTAACGCTCGCAGAAATTCAAAAATTACTGCCCTTATTTCAAGGCAAAATCACCCAGCGTCCGCCAGCGTTTAGTGCAATTCAAGTTAATGGTAAACGTCTTTACGATCTAGCACGGCGCGGTGAGATCTCAGAGTCTGATATTCCCATGCGTTCCGTGGAAATTACTGAAATTCGGGTTTTAAATTGGACTGAAGGTGATTATCCAGAATTAGATGTGGCGATCGCCTGTGGGTCAGGTACATATATTCGGTCTA
>JBJTVM010000290.1:0-1746 GCA_046081205.1 Pseudanabaena sp.
TGCGACTGATTGGGGAAATCCTTGCGGACGACGAGGAAAGCCATCTCTTAGCTGTCGCAATACTGTAATTAAGGTTTGATTTTGGAGGGAATCTATTTCGTCAATAAATAGCACTATGGGGCGGGGCGAAGTTTCTGACCATACTTTTAAAAAATTACCGATGCGTTGCGGTGGTTGATTAGAATCGTGAATGGGTGGTTTTAACTCATCAGGCAACCAAAAATCTGTAGCATCTCGCCATGCTGATAGGATTGCCTGTTCTGCTTTTTCGGGTTCATCGGGAAAGGCTGATCCTACTTCCACTGACACCATGACAGCATTATATTTTCCACTAACGGTTAGCGCTTGGGCAAGGGTCATCATCGCCGTAGTTTTGCCTGTCTGTCTTGGGGCATGGATGACGAAGTAATTTTCTTGGGCGATTAAATCAACTAATTCGGGTAGGCGATCGCTCGCTGGCAACATATAGTGAATGTCAGCTTTACAAGGACCTGCGGTATTAAACCATTTCTTCATCATATTCACCTAGGATACTGCAAACAATCGTAAATCAGCATATACCTGAAAGGCTGTTAATTTAAGCATCAACTGCTTAGCCAATTATCCGCGAATGACAGTAATATCCCGACCTGCGGGACTGACTGCTCTCTCAGTGATGGTGCGATCGCTAAGGGGTGGCAAACCCTCACGGCGATCGAAAATTACTAACCAACCCGTATCTAAATTCAGTCCCGATAGATATTTATCTAATTGCTTTAAACCTTCCTTAAGTGGGTCTGGTTTTCCCTCTCGCCATACTTTTAGCTCCATTCCCAAAGTCACCTTGCCATAGCGTAAACATAAATCCATTCTTCCTGAACCGATCGCATATTCACGCTCCAAAGTCCCCTTACCATTGACCACCCGATGCAAAAATGCCATCAATACTAAATGGGGTGCAATCTCTGGATAGGGCGTACTTTTAAATAATGGTTCTCCATGCTGTCGCCAAAATTCTAGAAAAGACTCTAACAAGCGTTCAGGTACAAATTCCCCTTGTTCAGTTAGCCAAATTGGTTGAATGTATCCCATTGAAGCTGATGTCACATAGGCAAGTACTCTGGGCAGTACCTCTTGATAAATGGGATTAGCGATCGCCAAGCCATTCTCGTTACTACATAATCCTAAATCCAAAACATAGCGCACGTCATCCTGTGGCACATCTGGTAATTCTTGTCCTGCAAGGATCGGCTGAATGATCGCTCTGACTCTTTCTTCTCGTAATCTTTCAGCTAGGCTATCTAAATGGGTATCTTGTCTTTGAATTAAAATCTCTTTGGCTTGATTTACGAGTTCAGGTGTAATTGGAGTATGAGGATCCTTGGCGATATATTCGGTGATTTCTTTGGCGATCGCATTGACGAGCCAAGGCTGTCCCTGTGTTAAATGGAATGCTAACTCTATTGCTTCTTCTGTAAATATTTGTCCTGTGGTTTCTGTATGTTGTTGATAGAGATTTCTTACTTCTACATGGCTAAAATTACTCAATGTGAAGGAGCGTACTTTGATGTTAAAAGGGCTTGAGGTATTGAGTCTCTCGCCACCTCCTGATGCGTACTTATAATCGCGGACATCGCGCATTCCCACTAATGCGACTGATTGGGGAAATCCTTGCGGACGACGAGGAAAGCCATCTCTTAGCTGTCGCAATACTGTAATTAAGGTTTGATTTTGGAGGGAATCTATTTCGTCAATAAATAGCACTAT
>JBJTVM010000291.1:0-4731 GCA_046081205.1 Pseudanabaena sp.
CACCATTCTCTCTTTTGGGGTTTCATGCAGCTATTTTTTGGTAAGCGGCTAACTGGATCTCGCTTTGCTGAAAAAGGTAATTAACCATAGCTAATAAACCTTTTAAATCAAAAATGTTATGGGGTGCAGGGTGATGCGTAAACCTGTTGCCTTCCAATTTGCCGAACTCCCAATTTATGCCATTAGAGACAATCCCAAATATGGCGATCGCTGATTCTTCGTTTAAACGCTGTGCTGCCACCATCTCGGCTAAACATTGCCCCCATCCCCAGTCGAAATTATCTTGTTTTGCCTCCACGAGCAGTAAATAGGGCTTGTCAAATACAACCTTACCCAGAGGCGATCGCTTTGCGAGAATGTACTCAGGATAGCCTGATAGAGTCTCGTCACAGGTTAATAGTTGATGACTCCAGAGCGTGAACTTGCTACTGTATGTTTTCCAAACCTCTTTCAGAATTGGATAAATCAAGTTCTCACAGATTGCAAATTCGGAATTATTCACCACTCCTTCGCGCATTACATATTCTAGGTCTTGCTGAAAGTATTCAGATACAGGAAACATTGCTTGGGCGACAAAGTTTGCCTCGGTATAGATCACCTGCAATTCTTTGACAGTTGCTCCTAGACTTTTGAAGTTGCTAAATGACATAGGGGTGATTTTTGTCGGTGGTTTCGCGATCGCATTGGACAGTACTTTGTGTCATTTGCAGTTTTCCTAATATGATCGCCATTATATTGATTATCACTCATGGCGATCGCCTATTAGGGCTTCGGTAAGGCGATCTCTCAAACAAGTCTTGCTGTCCAAACTTCAGATATGGCAAAATCCAAAGTTGTATAATGGCTTTGCAATTTGACAGCAAAAATTATGCGATCACCGATTCATATTTTCTCAGTTGCGGAATATTTAGAAGCAGAATCTAAGAGCGAAGTTCGCCATGAGTATTTGGGCGGTCAGGTATTTGCGATGGCTGGGGGGAGTAAGGCGCACAATATTATTACTTTAAATATTGCTAGTCGTTTACGTTCTCTGCTGCGAAGGAATTCTTGCGATGTTTTTATGTCGGATATGAAGGTCAAGTTAAAGGCTGCTAATCAAAATAAGACGATATTCTATTATCCTGATGTACTGATTACTTGCAATCCTGAAGATAAAGATAAATATTTTGTAAATTATCCTTGTGTGATTTTTGAGGTGTTGTCACCCAGTACGGAGGCAAGCGATCGCCGCGAAAAGTTGGTTAATTATCAAACGATCGCTAGTTTGCAGGAATATGTTTTAGTTTCTCAAGATGATATGAAAGTAGAAGTCTATCGGCAAGATTTGCTAGGGGATTGGACAATGGAAGTTTTGGGAAGTGAGGATACTTTAGTCTTAAATTCGATAAATCTATCGCTAACGATGGCAGATATTTATGAGGACATTTTCTAAATCGCCTATCAGCACATCTACAATGCGATCGCCTTCTGCTTTTATTTCTTCAGGTCTGAGAACAGATTCAAGATCACTATCACTTGGCTCAGTTATTATGAAATCTCCTTTCTAAGCAGAAATCAGTTGAAGGGATTGTTGATTTTGTAGGTACTCTAAGACTAGTAATCTGAGATAGTCCAACATACAGATATATGACTGCATCTGTGGATAATGCGATCGCGCTTCGCTGTAAAGTTGCACGATCAGGTGATTGTTAAATACGCTGAGTTTTTGTAGTTCGGCGATCGCTTGGCGATCGTTTCTTAAAGTTCCTGATGCAGCGATTTGGCTGGCGTAACCTCGAATACTTACAGTCAATAATTCAATTTCTTCTAATGGGGTAAATTCTGCTTCAGAATTGGAGGAGTTTAGGGCAATTTGTTTGCGTTCTAGCTTGGTGTTTTGATAGTTCACGGTTAACTGCTCTAGGAGTTGAGCAATATAGTTTTGTTGAGATGCTAATTGATTTTGAGTTTGTGTCATTTGTTTATTCCTCGTTGGTACCATAGGTGACTATTTTCTCAATTCCATATTGGTCTGGTCGCACGATTAGAAATTCTGTCCCTTTACGGTAAACGGCTGAATCATCCTGTCGATAGCCTGAGCGTGGAACTCTTGTCGAGCCTTTCTTATTGAAGTTATGTGCTTTGCGTAGATAGCGAAGTATGGGAAATCCTTTTCTTTGGGCATGGTCTAAGACGCTTTGGGCGATGCTGCTGTAGGTTCCTGATTCCCATTCCTTGAGATAGTTGAGTAATTCAGCTATTTCGGTATCGGTATGTCCTTCAAGGATTTGGGCTAGGTATGGGTCTATGGGAGACTCATTTTGCATCTATTTTTGTGATTTTGGGTATGTGGTTATGTTCATTTGTTTAACCTTGCATCGTTCGACTTTGATCGCGATGGTTTCCATGATTTATCTCTAGTTTTTACTTTTTCCATTTTACTCGGTCTTGATTTACCTCCAATTTTTACTTTTATCTTTTTACTTTTTCCTTGATTAAGCGCCAGAGGAGGAGTGCGACTAGGTACGCGAGAAATAAGGGGAAGGCAAACAAAACATAGGGCGATCGCCACAAATGTCTGGAGTGCGAACGATGAGTGTATCAATATCAAAAATAGTTGCTTCCATGTTTTTAGCCTCTATAATCGCCATTATATTGATTATCGCTTATGGCGATCGCCTATCAGCATATCTACAGTGCGATCGCGTCTTGCTTTTGGTTCTTTAGGTGTGATGACAGATTCACGATCATTTGGCTCAGTCATTATGAAATCTCCTTGTTTTAGACAATTTATTGATTAGGTCTAGATTTGAGATTTGATTTATCAGGTTGTTAACCAAGCTAAAATCTCGTCAATTATCAATTCGATACTAGGTAATGGATAGATGATGATTTCTCCATTTTGTAGATGTTTATGTTCTTTTTCTGATAGTGGTGGTTTGTGAGGAGCATTATCGTAACGAAAAATCAAACTTTCTCCTGCATCTTGATATTGGTAGGCATAGCTGAAATGTTCGATCTGTTCCTGCTTGGCGGAAATGTATTCTCGAATAAAAAGTACAGAGTTATCAATTAGTTCTACTTTAATATTGATGAAGAGTTCACCTGATGGACGCGATTCACTATTGGATGTAATTGTTTTTGCTAAACCGTAATCTTCTAGCCGAGAAACTGCAAGGACTAAGTCTTGAAAATAGCTAGATACTGACATTTTGACTGATGTTTTGTAAGCTTAGGAGAATCTGTAAGTCTTGAGTAATATTTTCTAAACAGCGATATTCGCCGAACCATTCAACATATTCTAAGTCTTTGCCTTCTAAGTTCTCTGCTGTCCAAGAGGTGACAAATTCATTGGAGGAGATTTGATATTTTTGCTCGAATGTTTTTAATTTTTGTTCTATCTGTTTTTTACCTTGTTCCATTCGTAGGATTTCGGCACGGATTGTTTTTTGGAGAATTGCGATCGCGCGATCAGGGTATTCGGTAAGGATTTTTAACTCGTTCATGGTCAATTAGAGATAAGGGTTTGCTGCTATTTTAGCTTACGATTTTTGGGGATGATGAAAAATTTTGGGGTAACTTTAGTCTTTTTAGATCGTGTTAGATCGCTATGAATATGTGCAATACCCCATAATTTACCTCCAATTTTTCCTTTTATCTTTTTCCTTTTTCCTTGATTAAGCGCCAGAGGAGGAGTGTGACAGGGTACGCGAGAAATAAGGGGAAGGTAATTAATTGATTATCGCTTATGGCGATCGCCTATCAGAACAGCTACAGTGCGATCGCTCAAACAAAGTCTTCCATCCAAACTATCCCTCATTAAGTTTTCAGATAATTACTCAAAAACGTCATCTGATTGATCATATCTTCTGCGGTGTAAGAAGCAACAAGCACAGATAATCCATACAATCTTTCGCCTATTGAAAAATCTTGATGCATGAGGACTATCCCTGCATGATCTTGGTTCTTAGCTAAAAATTGCTTGTGAAGTTTGCTAAAGTCACGAATGTTATAGGTGCAAATAACCCGATTATTTTGGGTAGCCCATAGCAATTGTTCTTCATCAGACAATCCTTCACGTTTAACTTCGCTTACTGTTGTTACATCAATTTCTCTTTGGCGCAATGCCATGAGCAATGACCGATTCATACTATCTTCGTCTAGATAAAAGCAAATGGGACTCATTTTACGATTCCCGTTGTCGCAAGACTTTCGGCATATAGGCGATCGTAATCTTCGCGATCGCGTTTTAAGGATTGCTCGATTTCTTCACGATTGGCGTGATAGTAAGTGAGTGCGGCGTACACTTGAGCCATGTTTAGATAGCCCCAGTTGTCGGCAATTTCTTCTGGTGTTAAGCCTTGTTTCCATAGTGTAGCAATGCGTCCGACGGTAATTCTTGTACCTGCGATGCGAGGGCGATCGCCACAAATATCTGGAGCGCGAACTATGAGTGTACCAATATCAAAAATAGTTGCTGCCATGTTTTTAGCCTCTATAATCGCCATTAATTGATTATCGCTTATGGCGATCGCCTATCAGCACAGCTACAGTGCGATCGCTACATCTTTACCCTTTCCACAATTTACTTTTTATCCAATTAAACCATCCTCTTATACCTTGAGAATCACGATTGATTTCAGCAATCTTTTGATTGGCGTAATCGACCATTGGCTGATAATTAATCTCTTGGGCTAATTTTGCTGCAAGAGAAAGAGAAGATATGGCTTCAGCTTTTTGTCCTAGTTTGAG
>JBJTVM010000292.1:0-4598 GCA_046081205.1 Pseudanabaena sp.
ATTTATGAGTCCAAGTTGGGCTTCCAAAGTATAGGACTCTAATGCTCTATATTCCATTTCTAAAGCATCCTTTGCCCGTTTCTCCTGAGACCATGAACCTTCATAGGAATTAATATGAAAAGCCCAAGCTTTTTCTAATTCCAGATGGAAAGATTCCTGTTGCTTTTGAATCAACTGCTTTTGCATAAAACGTTTCGAGCTAGAAATTACGGCTCGGTGTTGATGATTTAAATGATTAATATTTTGCAATCGAGTTTCTTCAATCTCTTGAATTAATGTTTGGTCTTGTGAGTTACTAATTTGGTTAAAATGTAGATATTTATCAGAAATTTCTCTAACTATTATAGGGATATCGCGCCACCGCAAATATTTACGCTTAAGAAGTTGATTTAATTGGTATAGCACGCCTGCACTATTTAGGAATAAATGCTTAGGTAAAGGCGTAGAATCATGTAATGGATCGCCAAATAAAATAGCCTTAATACCATGCATGACTATTTGAGAAATTTGAGGATGGAGCTCATTTAAAGCATAGTCATATTGATATTTCCAGCCAATCATTGACGTGGCAAATAAAGGTGGTAGTCGATTAAGTGTGTAGGCTACAACTTCTGCAACTTTAACTCTTAGTTGTATCTCTGGGCGCAGTTCTTCAATTTGAATTCTAACTTCTTTAACAATTATCTCTTCTAAGACATTGATGAATATATGCATAACTTTCTACTTGCTTAGAATTCATAATAATTATGGTCTTCATTACTTAGCAAACAATAAAGTTTTTAGGTTTATTTTCTCAACTAATTAATATGATTATCACTAAAAAAATCAATCACTATATTAATGAATTTTTTAGCATTCCCCTCAGTTATAGTATGTAATATATTTTAGAAAATTTACTGAATAGACTTTATTGTTAAAAATTAATTTATCAAAAACTATCAATAAACTAACCGTACAGATCGCTTAACTTGTATAGTATAGTAAAGACTAAAAAAATCAGAAAAGCCGCAAAAAAGTAGAAAAATTATAAATATTTTGGATTTAATTTGTTATAGAAATGTAAGTCTTACTTAGGACATAAAGCCCAAATAAATAAATGCGACGCGAAGCGTCGCATTTACGTTAACAAAGACTAGTGACTACTATAAAAATAAGGAAGGGAGTCTTCGACTCCCTTCCTTATTTTTATTTTTATCCTAAACGATAACCGAAGCCTCTGACAGTCACAATATGCTTAGGATCGCTAGGGTCTACTTCAATTTTTTCGCGTAACCAACGAATATGGACATCAACAGTTTTGCTATCACCCACAAAGTCCACTCCCCAGACTTTCTCAAGTAGCTGCTCTCGTGACCACACGCGACGTGGATGACTCATGAACAGGTCTAGCAATCGAAACTCCTTTGGAGAAAGATTGATTTCCGTTTCATTGATCGTAACCCTACACTCATCGGGATACATGGTGACATCGCCAAACTTATAAATCGTGGCATTAGTTGCCACAAAATCTCGACGGCTACGGCGTAACAAAGCTCGGCACCGAGCTACAAGCTCTCTCATTCCAAAAGGCTTACTGAGATAATCATCGGCTCCGACCTCTAAGCCCACAATCCGATCAGATTCATTACCTCTAGCACTGATCATCAATACAGGAACATTATTGCCTTCGTGACGCAAAATACGGCAGAAGTCTAATCCATTTATTGAAGGCAACATTACATCTAAAATCACTAAATCTAGTCTTGCCGCAGCTTTAGCAATTTGCAAAGCACTGTAACCATCTTCAGCCAGTAAAACACTGTAACCTTCTTCACGCAAAGATAGTGCGATCGCCTCTTGAATAATCGCTTCGTCCTCCACCACTAAGACACAACCGACAGTATTTTTAGAAGTCGAGGGAGCTTGTTCTTTTAAGAGCATAAAAAAGTTTTATTAGGTTGGTCTAACCGTATCCAATTTTACATTGATTACAGGCTAATTATGTAGCTGGGTTTGAATTTTGTTGCCCCATAGGCTCAGCAAAATTCAAACTTAATTATGGCAGTGAGAAATTAGGGATCAAAGATTTTGCCATATTTCTTAGGGTTTGATTGAGCGATCGCGCAATCTGGATATGAGGCTCATCGGATTCAATCGGTAAAATTTGGGTCATATTTCCCTGACTAAATTGTTGAATGACTAGATTTGCTGCTTCTAAACCTGTGACATAGGCTTTCTCCTGCGACCATGAACCGTGAGTGGTAACTACCCAGTCACCACTCATATATAAATTTGGGAAACTAGTAATGGCTCTAAGCAAATGCTGATAACTGCCTGGGGCAAAATGGGTCACCGCACGAGGCAAGCGAATTACACTGCTATCCACAACTTTAGCTGTCTCAAATTCTGGTAAACAGGAAACAAGATATTGCTGGACGGTCGCCACGATTTCTTGGTTATCAAGGGGCAAGAATTGATTTGCGTGATAAAAATCGACTTCTATCACGGAGCCAGTTTCGTCACCATATTCATCATGGAGCGCATTGAGATCAAAAAATGTCCAGCCTGTAGTCACATCAAAGCCAAAGCAAGCATTGGATGGTCGGGGGATATTGATTTTGCGATCAAACCATAGCCTTACCGCCAACACATCAATCGCCCCTAAGTTCATCAAGTTACGAAATTCTCTACGTTTTTGCAAAGCAGGGCTACTAGAGACAATTTTCTGCATTCCCGAAATGCCTACAGAAAAAATTACAGCATCAGCGTCAAAGCTTTCATCGCCACAAATTACCCCTGTAACTTTGCCAGAATCATCAACTCGCACATCACTGACGCGGCGATCAGTGAGGATTTTGCCACCAAGACTTTTAATGCGATCGCACCAAGGTTTAAAGATTTTTTCGCCGACCGTACCACGACACCAAACCACATCAAAATCTGCTTGATGCGCCAAAATAAAGTAATACAGCATTCCTAAAGCTGCTGCCGCCGAGCATTGCTCCCCAGGAGCAAAAAGTCCGACTAACAGCATTGGCTCAAAGGATTCGCGATAAAGACGTTCCGATACGCCGTACTGACGAAATAGTTCACGGGCAGTGATCCCGTCGTAGCGCTTCCATGCGTCGTCAGAGTTATCAAAATCAACGACGGCATACATCAAAGGTAAAGCTGAAAGGCGATCGCTTAATGGCAGTCTCTTAAACTGCGTATAAGCAAATGTGCCAAGGGGTGAAGGTAAGCGCGGCAAGTCTTGAAAAATTGGGGACTCAACCTCTAAACCTGCGGGAGAATATTGCGCTGATCTCGTCCAAGGAGTGAAAGGATCAAGCTCTATTTCTTTGACTAGGGAGAAAATATTGCGGTAAGGATACCAAAATCCATGAATTCCTGCTTCAACTGATCGCCCCTTTTCGGTTTTCCATCCTGCAACCAATCCCCCAGCTTGCGATCCCGCTTCTAATAAGGTTACATCATAGCCTCGTTTAGTGAGTTGATAGGTTGCGCCCAGTCCCGCCCAACCTGCACCAACGACGATTACTCTTGGTTTTTCGGTCATTTATTTTTCTAAATTTTGTTGCTATTGTATGCAGGCAAGTGGCTTAAGCCCTTTTTGTTACTTGAAAAATTGATGGCGTATGGCGAAGCCACGCACAACCAATTTTTCAGGCAAGAGAAGTAAGTTCTATCCAGCAATTCTCATTATGAAATCGATTTTGGTGTTTCCAGCGCCGAAGGCGCTGGAAACACCAAAATCGATTTTTTGAAAGCCCGCCAACGGCGGGCTTTCAAAAAATCGATTTGTATAATCAGAATTGCTGTGTCCAAACAGTTGGCGCAGTCTGAGGAAAGGGCTAATCGCTTAGCTGCTCGTTTGCGTGAGTTGGGTATTGAAGAGGATATTTGAATGGCTCTAGCTGCACCATTAATTCTTGGGAATATCACTTGTTTGCAAATTCAACATTTCACGCTGTACATTCATGCCAATTACTAAGGCATCCCTCAAGAGAGAACTGTACTGATCTGCTTGACTTTGTACTTCTAAGGATTCTAAAGCGATCAGATTCTGTTCAATATTGTCAAAAAGCTGACGATGGCTGCTTAAAAAACTTTGATGCTCTCGCAGGATTTTTTCAGTAGTCAACCCGCAAATTAGACTATCCCTAGTTAGCTCAAGAGCTTGTAAGATATCCTCGCGATGATTAAGATTTGCCGATTGGTTGCCAACAGACTTTAAGCGATCGCAAATATCAACAGCGACAAGTACTTGATTATATTTATCTACTTCATCAAGAAGATGGGATAAACAAGTCATTTTCTGAGATCTTATCCAAGCGAGTAGATTCCAAACTGTAAAGAGAATCAATGTAAGTGCAAATACAAAAACAACAAATCCAAGTTGAGCCTGACGATTATTGATAGCTCTACCAAGGGCTTGAAAAATCAAAATACTAATTGGCAAACTAAAAATTGAAATTAAGAATAAAGCGATCGCTTCGCTCAGCAGGAAGGGAGCTAAGTATTTAGTTTGTTTGAGTCTCGTAATTCTATAAGCACTTCCAATCGATAAAAGGCTAATTTCTTTTCCAGTAATCCTCTCTAAATCCTGTTCTGTAATC
>JBJTVM010000293.1:0-2438 GCA_046081205.1 Pseudanabaena sp.
CTTTGTACCTCGCTTGCTTGAAAAAGGCTATAAAAAGCTTTGCGAAGTAAAGTTTTTTAAAATAGAGTTTTTTAAAATATTTATTGCGGTAAGTGTCAAAATAAGTTCTAACGTTGTGAGATTGAGGCGAAACGATGTCACTAAAAGCTGGCAAAGAAGCGTTGCTAAGAAAGCACTATACTGAGGCGATCGCCATCTTGACTGATTACTGTCGGGAGAGTGCCGATCCAACGACCAAAGACTATGTGCAAGCGCAAATTTGGCTAGTTTCAGCGTACAAAAAAACAGGTCGAGCCGATAAAGCGATCGCCATTTGTGAACAATTAGCAACATCTTCTGATCCGCAATTGCAAAAATGGGCGCAAAAATCCTTAATTACACTTCGAGGCTTGCTTGACGCACCATCAGATGATCGCATCAAACGCAATGAAGATTTCGCTTCAGTAATCAAGTCCGATCCTCGCCGCTATCGCAAAAAAAATGTTACCTTATCGCTTCCCTCTCGCTATACATATTTTCTGATTGCCGCGATCATTCTGACGGTTGGCGCGATCATCGGGTTGCAATTTTTAATCAGCTATGGAATTTCGCGGATTTTTACCGATTTCTTTTCGGAAGCTTGGGTATACATAACGGCAATCGTGTCATTGGTATTTAGCGTTTTGCTGTTTTTTATGTCGCCTTGGATTATCGACATTACCCAAAAGCAATATCACCGCATTCAGTGGATTACCCTTGCCGATTTGGACGAAAAAAGTCCTGAAGCTGTTGAAATTATTGAGAACTTTTGTGACAAGTACAATATATTTGTGCCGCAATTGGGATGGATTGAAGATGATGCACCTGTGGCTTTTACCTACGGCGTAATCTCCAACTCAGCGCGCATTGTCGTCAGCCGTGGATTATTTGCATGTCTAGATGATGATGAAATTGCGGCAGTCTACGCCTATCAACTCGGAAGGATTCGGAACAAGAGCTTTGCGGTTTTGACCTTTGTTTCTGCTCCTGTTCAAGTCCTTTATTACATTTACGTGTTACTTAGTCGTCAAAGTTATCGCGCTAAAAGTGCCAAACAAATCTGGCAAGTTGTTGCATCCCTTGCCAATGTTCTCTATTCCGTCAGTAATTATTTGTTGGTTTGGCTCTCCCACGCCAGTACAATCGTCAGCGATCGCTTTGCCGCAGAAATTACAGGCAACCCCAATGCCTTAGCCCGTGCATTACCCAAGATGGCACGACAAATGTTGCCCTACAATCAGCCTGCCATGCCCACCAATCGTCTGCTGGAATCGACGAGAGCCATCGGTATTTGCGATCGCCAAACTATGACTGCGATCGGGTTGGCAATGGAAATTGCCCATGTTGGACAGACCGATCAAGATCCTTATCGAGTATTTCTTTGGGAACTGTTCAATCCTTGGCGGCGTTGGCTAGAAATTCATTCCACCCATCCCTTAGTTGGGAAGAGATTGAAGTTTCTATCGGGGTACTCCAAACAATTAGGTCTGTTAACCGAATATGATTTTGCAGAACTTTTAAAAGAAGAGAAAAAACTCAATAAAAAAGCTCTATATCAAAACTTCTGGCGCGATTTGCTAATCCAGATTTCGCCTGTTGTTGGTGTAGCGATCGCCATAATCATTGCTATGCTTTTCTCGCAACTTTACAACCGATGGTTATTACTGAGCTTGTTGCTAATTGGCTTGGGTCTGGGCTTTATGTTTCAGGGTAGTTTACGCTATCCCGACTTTCGCAAAGTGGCTGATACCGATCTCGTGAGCCTCTTAATCGATCCCTATGCCAGTTATGTCCAAGGTACTCCCATCCAAATCCCTGGAGAATTGCTTGGCTATGGTACTGATGAGTTCTACATTGGTTATATGATCCGCCTAGAGGATCAAGGTGGCTTAGCCTTCATTAACTATATTCCCAACTTCCGTCAATGGATTATCGATCCTTCAAATACGATTAAAAATCTAGAGATGTTATGCGATCGCTCGGTAATTGCCACAGGCTGGTTTCGACGAGGTAAGTTCCCAATCATCGATCTATCAACGTTGCAACCAATTATGGAAGATCGTCCCAAACAGCGTGCTTCTCTCACCAGCTACCACCAATTTTGGAACAATATCGGTAGTTCCATCCTAGTTCTGCTAGGTTTATCACTTTTACTCCTAACTTCTAGATTGTTTTAACTTAACGTCAGTTAAACGAAAGCGAAAAATGGGAAGCGTCGCTAAGCGACGCTTCCCATTTTTTGCCATTTGCGGCTTGTGAAGCAAGCCGCAAATGGCGATATCGAACTCACGTTGAATTAACTGGAGTTTAGACTAAAAAAGTAAAAAAGGCAGAGTAAAAGAGATACAAACTGCCTAAAGTAGATGAAAAAGAAAAAGGACATCTACAGCCATGATTATTGATAAATTACAGAACTTTCG
>JBJTVM010000294.1:0-4751 GCA_046081205.1 Pseudanabaena sp.
TAACATCTAACAAGTTGTTAGGTGTTAAAGTCTATCCAGTCTTTAAGGTATACAGAAGAAATTTTAAAAGTTTCGCTTCGTGCAACTTTTAAAATTTCTTTTGGGTTTTAACTCAGCATAAAGCGCTGAAGCTGTAGAAAGAGTTAGAATTGTACCTTGGATGTTACATTGCTTTAACTTAAAGCTCTTCGCGCTCAAACCCAAACCAAGAAAATTTTGAAAGTGTTGCTCTGCAACACTTTCAAAATTTTCTTGGTTTGTTTGATCGGTAATTTCTGTAGGACAAATCAAAACCCAAGAATTAATTGGCGGCGCTCTGCCACCAATTAATTCTTGGATTTTATGTCCAAAAAACGGACTCTACTTTCTAGGTCTTATACTGACAATAAGCTCAACAACTAAGATCCAAACAAATGAAAACTCTAATCAAAACTTGTTTGATAATTTCAGGACTAACCAGCGCGATCGCCTCAATTAGTTGGACAGAATCGAGCTTTGCCAATCCCAGTCAAGTCCGTCAAGTTTTACAAACCAGAGAATGCCCAGGTTGCGATCTATCAAAAGCAAAACTAAGTTTTGTAAATTTGAGGGGTGCAAATTTACGCAACGCGAATCTATTTTCGGCAGATCTTAAACTTGCGGATCTGCGCGAAGCTAACTTAATTGGTGCGATCCTTGATAAAGCCGATCTCAGGGGAGCAGATTTGACGGGAGCGGATTTGACAAGTGCTTATATTTCCGAAGCTAACTTTTGTGGTGCAATCATGCCCGATGGACAAAAATCTAACGAAGGATGTGTTCAACCCTCAAAATAGACAATCCTCTATTGCATTTGTGTAGAATTGTATGCAAAGGATTGAGAAAGTTGGAAAACTATTACCTAAACTCAATTAAAGCTTTAGGCTAGGGGTTATTTGATTTGATCTCACGTCCTTATATATATTCGTCCAAGCGGAGTTCCGCCCTATGATTGACGCTATTATCATTTTCATATTCATCCTTGCAGGAGCAGGTACTGGCTTTCACGGTATTGATTTTTTGCCACCAGAGTCGATCGCTAATCTGAATATCCAAAATTTACGCTGGGTAACTCTTGGAGTAGGATCTGTGGTCGGACTAATTGCAGGTCTGGTCGTCCAAAATACCTATCGCCGTATTGAAACAAACATTCGTTCAATGCCCATTGAGACAATTTTGGGTCGAGCTGTAGGATTGGTATTTGGTCTACTGGTAGCTAACTTGATGTTAGCTCCATTATTTTTGATCCCTATTCCCGATAACTTTGACTTTATTAAGCCCCTTACAGCTATTTTAGTAAGTATTATCTTTGCCTATTCGGGGATGACTCTATCAGACACTCATGGTCGTGCATTGCTGCGGTTGATTAATCCCAATAATGTCGAAAGTAGTCTCCTCGCTGATGGTACATTGCGTACTGCAACAGCAAAAGTTTTAGATACTAGCACCGTAATTGATGGACGAATCCAGACTTTAATGGAGACGGGCTTCCTAGAAGGGCAATTATTGATCCCCCATTTTGTAATTCAAGAATTGCAGACGATCGCTGATAGCTCCAACGATCAAAAGCGGGTACGTGGTCGCCGAGGATTGGATATTCTCAACAATATGCGTGACCAGTTTAGCGATCGCATCACAATTCATTCCGCCGATTATGAAGACTTGCATACTGTAGATGCCAAGTTAGTCCGTCTAGCCCAAGAGCTAAGCTGTACACTGATCACCAATGATTACAACCTCAACAAAGTTGCCAATTTACAGCAGGTTGAAGTTTTAAATATCAATGATCTCGCCCAAGCTTTGCGCCCGACTTATTTACCAGGGGATCTAATCGAAATCAAAGTACTCAAGGAAGGGAAAGAAGCATCGCAAGGCATAGGTTATCTTGAAGATGGCACTATGGTTGTCATTGAGGAAGGTCGTGAGTATCTTGGCAAACAAATTATTGTAATAGTCACTAGTGCTTTACAAACTTCGGCTGGACGGATGATTTTTGCGCGTCACGAAGCGATCGCGGCAGTTTAAGGAAAAGGGAAAAAGGAAAAAGGAAAAATAAATTCTCAATTACCAATCCCCAGTTACGAATCCTCAATTACCAATCCCCAGTTACCAATCCCTAATTAACCATGCAAGTTTTGCCATCTCACTCACAGCGACAATTGGTATCGGGTAAAGTCGGGTGGGGCTGGCGGCAGGCGACTTATCCTATTTCTGCGAATTTTATTTTTGCAGGTTTGTTGATTCTAATGTTGGCGATCGCTAAATTAGGGCAACTAGGTGATTCGAGGATTTTGGTGATCGTTGGTGTCATGTTAGTCGTGGGTTTTGTGGTTGGTCTATATACAGCTAAATCTGTAGTTGAAGTATGCCGCCAAAACTCAGATTATTTATTTTCGCAACCGCAGTTGATTGGGATGACAGCCTATTGGTTAGTCTTAATCGCTGGGCTAAGTAACTCTTCGGAAACTTTTTCAAGGTTATTTAGCGCAATGTGGTGGATTTTACCTGCGGCTATTTTCACAGGTATGGCTAGCTCTCTAGCTTGGCGATCGGGTAAATCGAAGACAGCAGTAGAAAAAAAGCAAATCATCGAAGCCGTTAATGCGGACGTATTGAATGTAATTACCTATTCTGATCAGACAGTTTTGGTTAGTCCATCGGCTTTAGGTCAGCAACCACGACAGTTTAATAGTTTGGTGCTAATTGTGTTGGGCTTTTTCTTTTGGACAATGCTCGACTTCTCCACAAATTTAAAGGCGATCGCCGCGATCGCTTTTACAGCTTCAGGACTTACAGGCTTTTTTACATGGCAAGCCCAGTTGCGATCGCCTGATAAAGTTTTACATTTGAGATTTAGTGGCTTATGGGGGATTGATGCGGAATATGAGATCGATTTACGCCCATTTTCAAGTCTATCGATAGTTAAATTGCAAGAAGCAGGCGGCGAACTAAGCTGGATGCAACTATCTGGCAATAAAAGTGAGATCACCATCCCCTTAGTGATGACAATTGGGGCATCCAGTACCAAAGAAGGTACAAATCAAAATGATCAGTTAGGACAAACCATTCGCGATCAGTTTCATCTTGCCAAACAAGAATCTGAGCGTGACAGTTTAGGGATGGCGAATGTACTGTTACCACAGGGTGCGGGAATTTTAGCAGGAACCGCACTTATCATACTGGGGGGATTGATTCTATTTATTTTCCCTTTACCCACAAACCTATCCGCAGAAAGCGCGATCGCTTGGCTAGGAGTTAGTCTCGTTAGCCCTGCGATCGCCAGATTTTTATTGCAATTAGTTGCCCCTAATAGCCTGCAAAGCGATCGGTCTAGCTATATCAAAAATCATTTACAACCTTGGGAAATCGGTACAGCACTTTTATTAATCAGCGCTTTTTTATCCAGACAAACCACAGGTAACATCACTTCTTTAGTCACATTCAATCAATCATTACCCCTATTAACTCTAATTTGTGGCTGGCTCAGCATTAGCATCGGTGTGTGCCTCCTTGCCTTTGTTCGTCGCACACCTCTTTGGAGTAATAACTAAACGTGAGTTCGATATAGCCATACGCCGCGCGAAGCGCGTCGTAAATGGCGCAAAATGTTAAAAATCGCAGAGCGATTTTTAACATTTTGCGCGTTCGTCGAATTGACGTTAACTAACCAAGCAAAAAAACTCGTTTCACGAGTTTTTTTGCTTGGTTAGTTAAGCATAGCTGTACATTCAAGAATTAGTTTTTGGTTGGTGAGTGAATAGGGTTGAATTTCTAAGGCACGGCGAAAAGTAGCGATCGCCTCATGGTAATTACCGATCGCCGCATAGCATAAACCCAAACCATGTACTGCCCCAAAATGATAAGGATTCAGGGCGATCGCCTTTTGACAATCCTTGATTGAACGTTTGTAATCCCCTTGCATATAAAACAAAACTGCTCGCCGATTCCATGCTTCGACAAAGTCTGGCTGAGCATGAATTAATTGTGTAAGCATCAGCTCCGCCTGTCTGACGTTGCCACTATCTGCCATCATTTGGCTCTGTCGCAAAACTTGCAAGCCCTGCATTCCCTTTTGCATAAACCACATTTCCCACAGCCCCTGCGTGGCGCGATCGCGTATCTCCTCATCTTCACTTTTGAGGTCTCTCAACAATTCTTCGATGGGTTGGCTCATTAGTCTAGACAAATAAATTTACAGTACTCAAATAATTTTTTAAAAACCTTGCAAAGCAAGGTTTTTAAAAAATTATTTGAGTTTGTAGCGATGGCAAAGCGCAATAATCTAAAGTTTGAACTAAAAGCGGGACTTATGTTAGGTTTTTAACTCATACCTAAGAGATATTTTGCACGTATGTCTATCATACAAATTACTGTCCAAGAGCTAGCCGAACGTTTGGCTGGTGATCGCCAAGATTTACAACTGATCGATGTGCGTGAACGTGATGAAGTGGAGATTGCCGCAATCGCTAATTTTACGATCTTACCTCTCAGTGAATATGGAGAATGGTCAGTAGATTTTAAAGAAAAGTTTGATCCTCATGCGGAAACATTAGTGCTTTGCCATCACGGAATGCGTTCAGCCCAAATGTGTCAATGGTTAATTAACCAAGGCTTTACTAATGTCAAAAATATTGGTGGCGGCATCGATGCCTATGCCTATGCGGTTGACCCAAGCATGGCGAAGTACTAGCACCAAAACAAAAAATGGCATAGCCATTTTTTGTTTTTAAAAC
>JBJTVM010000295.1:0-3497 GCA_046081205.1 Pseudanabaena sp.
CCGATTTCCAAATTGATACTGTCAATGGTTTTACTAACTCACAAGCAAGGTTACGTCTATTTGGACATACCGAAGCTGATGTAAGGGTAACACTTTATCGTGATAACCATGCATGGTGTCCTTACTGTCAAAAGATTTGGCTGTGGCTAGAGGAAAAACAAATTCCCTATCGCATTGAGAAAGTAACCATGTTTTGCTATGGTGAGAAGGAAAGTTGGTACAAGCGGATTGTGCCTTCAGGGATGTTACCAGCGATCGCCTTAGACGGAAAAATTATTACTGAAAGCGATGAAATCTTGATTGCCTTAGAACAAGTGTTTGGTTCTCTCAGACATAGTATGCTTGATGCTCAAGTAATTCCTATTAGAAGATTAGAAAGAACCCTATTTCGAGCTTGGTGTGAATGGCTCTGTCGTCCTATCAGTTCCGCCGCACAAGAGCAACGCCACCGTCAACATTTCATTGAAGTTATCCAAAAAGTAGAAGCGGTTTTAGGTAGTACCCCTAGCCCCTACTTTCTCGAAGATTTTGGTACTGCGGATGTGATTTTTACGCCCTATGTCGAGCGGATGAATGCTAGTCTCTACTATTACAAAGGCTATTCTCTGCGCGAAGAAAATCCGCGTATGTCGGCTTGGTTTGATGCTATGGAAAGTCGTCTGACCTATCGTGGTACACAGAGTGACTTCCATACCCATGCCCATGACCTACCACCACAAATGGGAGGTTGCTATGAAAATGGGGAACCACAGATGCTCATCAATAAGCAACGAGTAGATCATGGCTCTTGGTTTGGACTGCCTGATGTAACTTATGCGGAACCTGAGAACTCTCGACAAGAAGCATTGCAAAGAGTAATCAAACATCGAGCCAATATCATTAAAGTCAATCCTGAAGATCATAAATTATTTGATGAAGCGCTACGTTGCGCTCTAACCAATATGATGACTGGTGAAGATTGTGCGCCACCACCTAGTTCGGATATTGCTTTGAGGTATTTGCGCGATCGTATTAGTGTACCTCGCGATATGTCGATTTATGCTGCCAAACGACTTAGAGAATCACTTGAAAAAACTGCGGCTTTAGCAGGCGATCGGCAAAGTCCACCCATTCCCGTCCGCCATCGTCGCGATCAAGATCCCGCTAACTTTGCTGTTCTCTGAACGCGAAATCACATCGTATGCGCCAAAAAGCAAAGGTGGTCAGAAGTGCCGCCTTTACTTTTTGGCATTTGTACGGGAAACCCTACCAGATTAGGTAGAGTCCCCCTGATGTGCTAATCAGGAAAAGTGGTTAATCTTGTATGAGATTAAAGATTAACAAAACTTAGGAGTTAGAAGCCTTATGGCTAAAGTAGTTGGAATCGACTTAGGTACGACAAACTCAGTCGTCGCCGTCATGGAAGGGGGCAAGCCAACGGTGATTGCAAACGCCGAAGGCTTCCGTACCACACCCTCAGTTGTTGCATATGCCAAAAATGGCGATCGCTTAGTTGGACAAATTGCTAAGCGTCAAGCCGTCATGAACACCGACAACACCTTTTATTCAGTAAAGCGTTTTATCGGCAGACGTTATGACGAAGTTAGTGGCGAATCAAAGCAGGTTGCATATAAAGTTTTGAAGGTCGGTGAAAATGTCAAAATTGACGCACCCGCAGCTAGCAAACAGTTTGCTCCTGAAGAAATCTCGGCTCAAGTATTACGTAAGTTAGTTGACGATGCTAGCAAATATTTAGGCGAAACCGTCACTCAAGCAGTAATCACTGTTCCTGCATATTTCAACGACTCCCAACGTCAAGCGACCAAAGACGCTGGCAAGATCGCAGGTGTAGAAGTTCTCCGCATTATCAACGAGCCTACTGCTGCGGCTCTGGCTTACGGACTCGACAGCAAGACCAATGAAACCATCCTTGTATTTGACCTTGGTGGTGGTACGTTTGACGTATCGATTCTCGAAGTTGGCGATGGCGTATTTGAAGTAATGTCCACTAGTGGCGATACTCACCTCGGTGGTGACGACTTCGATAAAAAGATCGTTGATTTCCTTGCCAATCAGTTCCAATCCGCAGAAGGTATTGACCTTCGCAAGGATAAGCAAGCATTGCAACGTTTGACTGAAGCTGCGGAAAAGGCAAAGATTGAACTTTCGAGTGTTACCCAAACTGAAATCAATCTACCCTTCATCACCGCCACTCAGGATGGGCCTAAGCACTTAGATACCACCTTGACTCGTGCCAAGTTTGAAGAACTCTGCTCTGACTTGATTGATCGCTGCCGTATTCCCGTCGAGCAAGCTGTTCGTGATGCCAAAATCGACAAATCGAAGATTGATGAAGTCGTTCTTGTTGGTGGTTCTACCCGTATTCCTGCGGTACAAGATGTTGTTAAGAAGATTCTTGGCAAAGATCCTAACCAAAGTGTGAACCCCGATGAAGTTGTGGCGATCGGTGCAGCCGTCCAAGCTGGTGTATTGGCTGGTGAAGTCAAAGACATTCTCTTGCTTGACGTTACTCCTCTCTCCCTTGGTGTTGAAACCTTGGGCGGCGTAATGACCAAGATTATTCCTAGAAACACTACCGTTCCTACCAAGAAGTCAGAAGTATTTTCCACAGCCGTTGATGGACAAAGCAATGTGGAAATTCACGTTCTTCAAGGTGAGCGTGAAATGTCCAACGATAATAAGAGTTTGGGAACCTTCCGTCTTGATGGAATTCCTCCTGCTCCTCGTGGTGTACCTCAAATCGAAGTTATCTTTGATATTGATGCCAACGGTCTATTATCAGTAACTGCTAAGGACAAGGGAACTGGTAAGGTTCAAACCATCTCCATCTCTGGTGCTTCTACCTTGCCTAAGGATGAAGTTGAGCGCATGGTTAATGAAGCTGAGCGTAATGCTTCTTCTGATAAAGAGAAGCGCGATCGCATTGAAGCCAAAAACCAAGCTGACTCTCTCGCTTATCAAGCCGAGAAGCAACTCAAGGATCTTGGTGACAAGGTTCCTGATGCTGACAAGACTAAGATCGAAGGCTTGGTTAAGGATCTCCGTGAGTCCATTGCCAAGGATGATCATGAAGCCATTTCTAGCAAAACTGAGGAGCTGAAGCAAGCTTTGTATGCTCTTAGCTCATCTGTCTATCAGCAAGGTGGTGCTGAAGCCTCAACTGGTGCTGCTCCTGAAGATGGAACTAAGGATGCTGCTAGTGGTGACGACGATGTAATCGATGCTGATTTTACTGAATCGAAATAGTTATTCTAGCGACAGTCACTTGTCTTAATTAAAACCCAAGAAAGAAATGGCGACGCGAAGCGTCGCCATTTCTTCCTTGGGTTTTAATTAAGACAAGTGATTGTCGTTAGAGTAACTATTTCGACTCAGTAAAATCAGCATCGATTACATCGTCGTCACCACTAGCAGCATCCTTAGTTCCATCTTCAGGAGCAGCACCAGTTGAGGCTTCAGCACCACCTTGCTGATAGACAGATGAGCTAAGAGCATAC
>JBJTVM010000296.1:0-6063 GCA_046081205.1 Pseudanabaena sp.
ACGAAACAAGGGCAGAAGCTTTCTGATTTACATGAATTAATTTCGACATAGCGTTTTTCAATCAAGGGAGGTACCTCGGTTTGTTTCCCCGCCGAGGGTGGGGAAACAAACCTGTACTTCACAAGCCTGATACAGGCTATAGTTATGGGCTTCACTGCAAAATAAGGAACCGATTTTTGATGGGCGGCGAAGCCGCATCATCAAAAATATAATCTTTTATTAAGCTACAGAATCCTAAGCAGATACCACTTGACCATAAAAATTTTATTCTTCTGGTTTTAACTCTTCCATATTAACAAGCATATTAACAAGCTCAACCGAGTTAGGTGCATTACGCGCACCTGTAAAGTCTGTCCCTTCAATACTCTTAAGGGTTGATAGATAGGTTCCTGTCAAATCTGCACCAATTAACTTCGCATTTGCGAGGTTTGCCCAATTTAGCTTAGCGTTAGTCAAATTAGCACGGCTAAGATCTGCTCCAGCAAGATTTGCACCTGTCAAATTTGCTCTTGTCAGATCTGCTTCCGTAAGATTTGCACCCCGCAAGTCTGCCCCATTCAGGTAAGCTCCTGTCAAAAAAGCGTTTGATAAATTCGCTCGACATAGGCGTGATCGCGTTAGGTTGGCGCTAGTCAAAAACGCATTACTAAAATTAGTCTCTACTAAGACCGCATCACTAAGATCGGCTTCAATTAGAAATGCTTCAGAAAGATTTGCACCAATTAATGATGCTTGTTCAAGAATAGTGCCGTTGAGATTTGCTTGAATCAGAATTGAACCACTCAAATTTGCTCTTACTAAATTTGCCAGATTTAGTTCCACATCTTCTAAATTGGCAATATCAAGAGTGATTTCCTCAAGATCTGCTTCAATAAAATTTGCTCCTGTCAAATTCGCTCCAGTTAAAATCAATCCGATGAGCGATCGCTGACTAAAGTCGCGATCGCCCAAAGCGTAACTTTCGAGAAGTTCTTTTGCATTCATGATTGATTGACAGATGATTAGGGACGATAACCCGAAGCAAGTAACTGTGCGACTGACTTGGCATGGTAGGACAAGATAATATCCGCTCCAGCACGCTTCATGCTTAACAATGTCTCAAACATGACCTTCTTTTCATCAATCCAGCCGAGTTGGGCGGCTGCCTTAACCATTGCATACTCACCACTAACGTTGTAGGCGGCTACAGGTACATTGGTTGCCTCTTTGACCTTGGCGATGATATCCAAATAAGCAAGAGCAGGTTTGACCATCACTATATCTGCGCCTTCAGCAATATCAAGATAGACTTCCTTAATGGCTTCACGAGAATTAGCTGAGTCCATTTGATAGGTTTTTTTATCGCCAGACTTAGGTGCAGAACCTAGAGCGTCACGGAAAGGGCCATAGTAAGCAGATGCATATTTTGCTGAATAGGCGAGAATGCCCACGTTCTCAAATCCAGCTTCATCTAGCCCTTGCCGAATCGCGCCAATCCGACCATCCATCATGTCGGAAGGTGAGACAAAATCAGTGCCAGCAGCAGCTTGGGAAACAGACATTTTGACGAGAACTTCAACGGTCTCATCATTAAGAATTACGCCGTTGTCATCAATGATGCCATCATGTCCATGTGTGGTGAAAGGATCGAGGGCAACATCGGTAAAAATAATAATATCGGGAACTACTGCCTTAATTGCTCTAACTGCACGCTGTGCTAGACCTTCAGGGTTAAAACTTTCACTGCCTGTAAGATCTTTTTTTTCTTCAGGTACAGCAGGAAAAAGGGCGATCGCCTTAATTCCTAATGCATAAATCTCTTCTACTTCTTTAACCAATAGATCGAGAGTAAAGCGATAGGCTTCAGGCATTGAAGGGATTTCAACACGATTATTCTCTCCTTCCATCACAAACATCGGATAGATGAAGTCATCTGTTGATAGATAATTTTCTCTAACTAGGCTACGTATAGAAGGATTACGACGGAGGCGGCGAGGACGATGTGTGAGTTGCATTGATGTTTTTTGACTTTTCTTAATGAATTTGTGTTGAAAACATTTTGTAAAACATTTATTTTTTAGGTATGTATTATACCAGAATCACTAACGCTAATACCAATTCACAGAAGTGTGGCTACACTTCTGTGAATTAAAAACCAAACCCTGTAAGGGTTTTGAAAGCACAAAATGGCGTAGCCATTTTGTGCTTTAGTGTAATTCCTAAAAGAAAAGTGGCGCATCGCGCCACTTTTCTTTATAAACACTCAAACATTTACTTTTACTAAAAAGAAAGGCAGCGCAAAGCACTGCTTTTCTTTTAAATACCTAAACGTTGATAGATTTGGTCAAGATTTTTGAGATGCTTATTAGGATCGAAGCAAGCAGCTAACTCTTCTTCGGAGAAAGTTTTCTTGACGGTTTCATCTTCGCTAATCAACTTACGGAAATCGCCGTCGGTTTTATTCCATGCAAGGTGCGCGGCTTTCTGGACGATCGCATAGCTATCTTCTCGGCTTAAGCCCTTAGTGACCAGTCCCAGCAATACCTGCTGACTGAAGACCACACCACCATAACAATAGAGATTGCGCTCCATGTTGTGGGTATGCACCAACAGATTTTTAGTCAAGTCAGTGATTTCTCGGAGCATGAAGTGAGTGAGAATGCAGCTATCAGGTAGCAATACCCGTTCCGCCGCGCTGTGGGAAATATCGCGTTCATGCCATAGGGCAACATTTTCCAGAGCCGTGGTTGCATAGCCACGCAACAACCGCGCCATACCTGTTAGACGCTCTGAACGGATGGGATTACGCTTGTGAGGCATTGCGGATGAGCCTTTTTGTCCCTTGGTGAAATGTTCTTCGACTTCGAGGACATCGGTGCGCTGCAAGTTACGGATTTCGACTGCAAATCGCTCGATTGATGCGCTGATCAGGGCTAGTACTTGCGAAAACTCGGCATGGCGATCGCGAGAAATTACCTGCGTCGATGCACAGTCTGGCTGTAGTCCTAACTTCTGACAGGCGATCGCCTCAATTCGCGGATCGACATTGGCATAGGTTCCAACTGCACCTGAAATTTTACCTACGGCTATATTTTTGCTTAAGCATAGTAAGCGATCGCGGTGGCGCAACATTTCCGCTAACCAGCCTGCCAGCTTAAAGCCAAAGGTAATCGGCTCGGCATGGATACCATGTGTTCGACCCGACATAATTGTGTAGCGATGTTGTTGGGCTTGGTAGCGAATCGCTTGGATGGCTTCTTCTAACTGAGCTTGGATGATTTCTAAGCTATCGACTAATTGCACTGCTAGAGCTGTATCCAGTACATCAGAGCTAGTCAAACCAAGGTGGATGTAGCGTCCTGCATCACCCACATATTCATTTACGTTGGTCAAAAACGCGATCATGTCGTGCTTGACCGTTAACTCAATTTCATTGACGCGATCGGCATCGAAGTTTGCTTTTGCCTTAATTTCTTCGACAGCATCGGTAGGTATATAGCCTAATTCTGCCTGTGCTTCGCAGACGGCAATCTCAACTTGCAACCAAGTTTGGTATTTATGGCGATCCGTCCATAATCGCCCCATTTCGGGTAACGTATAGCGTTCTATCAAAACTTACGCTCTTGGAATAATCACAATTTTAAACTATAGCAAATTTTCTTAGCCATAGCTATAGCTGTTGTCAAGTGTAGAGGGCAACCGCTTAAAAAAGTTGCGATCCTTAACTATTAAACATTTCAGAAATCGGTAAATAACAATACTTAGGCTTGAAATCCTTGCTGCGTAATACCAAAGCACAAAGTGGCTACGCCATTTTGTGCTTTCAAAACCTTTACAGTGTTTGGTTTTTAATTTACAGAAGTGTAGCCACACTTCTGTAAATTAGTATTACAGCCTATTGATGCTTTGAGTAGTACAGAAATATTTTTGAAAGTGGCGCTTTGCGCCACTTTCAAAAATATTTCTGGGTTTTAAGTAAGCGCAAAGCGCTGTAAGCAGTTAGGTTGACCTTTTGGGCGGAGAATTTAAGATGACGACAGATAAGAGTATTACCCAGTATTTTGGGGTAAATCTTGCCGAACTATTGTCAGAAAAAATACTAACGGTCTTTTCTAATTTTGATTATGTATCTTATACAAATGCCATATCACTAAAAGTAAATGATTTGGGCTATAAACAAAGAATTGAATTGCACGCTAATGAGTTACACAAGTATCTACCTGAAGATTATGAAAGATCAATTAGTATATTAATTTCAATTCTTGGGGAAGAGAATCAAAGAGAAACAGGAATGTTTACCAATTTCTATTGGATTATGCCCATTGGAAAATATGTTGAAATATTTGGAATAGATCATTTTGACTTTTCAATGCGTGCTATTGAGGAAATCACAAAGAGAAATACTGGAGAATATGCTATACGACCTTTCTTAAGAAAATTTCCCGATCAAACAATATATCAATTATTAATTTGGGCGAGATCAAATAATTTCCATTTAAGAAGATTATCTTCAGAAGGAAGTAGACCTAAATTACCTTGGGCTACAAAGCTAGATACTTTTATTGATAAGCCTGAGTCTGTATTTGAAATTCTTGATATTCTGAAAGAGGATGGTGTTAAATTTGTTAAAAAGTCTGTTGCGAATAATATAACTGATTATTTAAAAGTTAACTATGAAGCGACAAAAACATTATTAATTGAATGGTCTAAATCTGATGATGCAAATACTAAATGGATTATAAATCATGCTACAAGAAGAGTATCGATCTAACAACCGCTTCAACTTTGCTCACGGGACAATTCAGGTTGAAGGTCAAGAAAATGTTATGCCAAACCCAATTTGAAAGCATAAAATGGCTACGCCATTTTGTGCTTTCTAAATTTTTTCTGGGTTTTAATTTAGCGCAAAGCGCTATATGTCACTGCATCATCGTCAAAATACCTTGCTGACCCAGCAACATTTCGCGCAAAAGGCTGAAAATACCCACACCGATCACAGGGGAAATATCGATACCACCGATTGGCGGAATTAACTTACGCAATACAAACAGCAAAGGCTCTGTCGGAAAGGTAATCAGACTATAGGGAAATTGCTTGAGGGGAATCTGAGGATACCATGTCATCACGATGCGAAAGATATACATGAGGATGAATAGTCCCAACACAATATTGAGCGCTAAAGAGCTAATGGCGATCGCGTCCACAACAGTAACCAGTTTCAAATTTCAAAGTACTTATGTGATCAATCCTAACAGTTTTGCTCGACATTTTGACTCACGTTTGAACTAGATCATGCCTCCATAAATTGCAGTTTTCTCATTACTAGTCCATGCCCAAAGCTGATCGCCATAGGAAAAATGCCACCACTCGTTAGGATGTCTCACAAATCCGCTATGGGTCATTACTTGGTTTAATAATTGGCGATCGCGATGAAACTCCACCGCTTGAGCATTACGGAAACTTGCAAAATAATCTGGCAAAGAACGATCGCTAATTTCATCAATCGGCGAACCCATATTTACTTCCAGAAGTTCAGAATCAAACAGAGTCACATCGATCGCTGCACCCGTGCTGTGAGGCGGTGGCATTTGCGGATCATGGCTAGGAATTGCCCAAAATTTCATCACCTCCCCCATGAGTGATTTTTTTTGTTCTTCAGAAAGAAAATTTACTTCTAAGCCCTTACTTTCGGCTAGCTGCGCGAAACTGTAGTCCACCATAAACTGCTGCACAGGAATTGGGCGATAGGCATCAAAAATCGCAATTTGATAATTGGGGCGAATAGTTTGTAAATAGGCTTGAGATTTTTGCAATTTCTCTAAAATACTTTGACGCACAAAAAAAGGAGAGCGAGCGCCATAGGGTGCGCCCAATAACATATATGGATGGGGATCAATAGTTATGATCTCTGAGGCGATCGCTACTAGAGGCTCACCACATTCAGCGATCGGAATATTTTGATAGGGCTTCATGGTGAAGGAAAAAGGAAAAAGGAAAAAGGAAAAAATAAAGCTAGTGGCTATAGCTAACTATTGGCAGTTATACCAATTCACAGAAGTGTGGTGACACTTCTGTGAATTAAAA
>JBJTVM010000297.1:0-1032 GCA_046081205.1 Pseudanabaena sp.
CAACTATGAATGTTTGCAGAGTTCACTGTGTACTTAATGAAAAAGTTGTCAAGCAACTAAATCAAAAAATAGCACGTAGCTTAATGTCTAAACATAGTATAACGTCTGCTTTCAAATACGTATCTAAACTTTGTGAATATCAATAAGAGTCCGTCCCTTCAGTGGACTCTTACGAATTATGGCTATATTTTTGTAAGATCCATGCCCCAACTTCAGATTGAGATTTTTCGCGGCTGAGCTTTAAAGCAGTTTCGAGATCTGCGATCGCTAAGCCATCTAGCAACTTCGATGTGGTGATTTGCCGACTACCACCATTGTCTAGCATTTCTAAAGCAATAATTTTCACTTCTTGGACATCAACTACCCAATATTCATTAGTCCCCAGTTGTTCATAAAGTAATCGCTTCTTACCTAAATCATCACCGATGGTAGAGCTAGATATTTCAATTACCAAATTCGGTACAGGCGATTCATCAAGACTAACAATAGAACTGCTGCGAGGGGCGAGGGCGGCAATTTCACCGATGTAGTAGGAGATATCTGGCTGACAACCTTGAAATCCTGTTTTGACATAGCTAGCATTGATCAAACCCTCAATGGGAATATTTTTCAATGTGCAGTACAAAGTGATCGCAAAGTAAATGATGCCGTTATCTAGCGCGTGTTCAGACCCCACAGGCATAGTTTCAATCCTCATTTGCTTAATTTGATTTTTGTCGTAGTAGCATCGAGATTCTGCGTATAGAGGATTTTCGAGAATCTGCACAAACTCATCCCATGTGGCGCTAATCCACTGATCAGTGATGAGGGGCTGGGATATTGGATCTTCGGATTTTGTTTGTTGTTGGATGGGAGGAGGGGCGATCGCTGACATTTGTTAGGCTCCTAAGAACTAGTGCAAGATGAAATATACGAATTTTCCTTATCAATCCTTATTAAATTTTTTGCAACATCTTGAGTAAGTCTTCATTTTTTGAACGATAATCCCAAAATTGATGAAGTATATAGCGCTTTTCAAGCAAGCGAGGTACA
>JBJTVM010000298.1:0-5544 GCA_046081205.1 Pseudanabaena sp.
AGAGCACCGCTCTTCTCTTCTTAAGTAGCAGCAGCTATATTAGGAAGTGCGATCGCCTGAAGTTAGTAATAATTTCAACTTGAGGTCTATTAAATTAATATCAGCTAAGCCTATTTGCACATCACCTTCTAAAACAATTCCTGTACTAATTAAGCGATCGAGCAATTCCAAAATTGATGATTCACTGGATGATTTGTCAGGATAATATGCACCTCGCCTAGGTAGCAGTTTGCCAAACTCCCCCAAATCAAGATTCAAGTCTTCAGGATCAATATCGAGAACTTCGCAAAGATTAAAAATCTGCTGCTCTAAGGCTTGCAAACTATCGGCGGCTTTTTCGATTTCGGATTCAGTTAACTTTTCGGCATCCATCCGTCGAATTACTTGTGCTTCCATTAGCTGACGCAACAGTTCTACTAATGTGAGAATTAGTGGTGCTAGTCCAGATTTTTTGGGCGTGACAATTAAACTGTCATTACTATCAGTCATTTAAGAATTCCACAGGCTTCTTAGCGTAGTTTAACGTCAATTTGACGAACACATAAAATGGTAAAAATCGCAGAGCGATTTTTACCATTTTGTGCCATTTGCGCCGCGCTTAGCGCGGCGCAAATGGCTGTATCGAACTCATGTTTTAAAACCCTAATACCAAAGCATAAAATGGCTATGCCATTTTGTGCTTTGGTGTTACTCGTTATATCTTGCCATGGGAAATAGTCCAAGTTTGATCCGCCATTGAGTCAAGCTCTTCAGGATCATGGGTGACAACGAGGATTGTCCAGTTTTTTTTGAGTTCTTGCAATATGCCTAAAATCTGCTTACGCATTGACCAGTCTAAACCTGCGGTAGGCTCATCAAGCAATAATAGGCTGGGCTGACGAATTAACTGTACCGCAAGTGCTAATCGTCTCTGCTGACCACCACTCAGTGACTGTGGTGATACGCTGGGACTGAGATGGCTTAAACCCACAGAATTTAATGCTCCTTGGATGCGATCGCCATCTAAATCGATATGTCCTAGTCTTAATTCTTCTAAAATTGTACTTCCGCAAAAATGGCGTTCAGGAAACTGAAATACTAACCCACATATTTGCTGCAAGTGGTCAGGCAGTAATTCTTGAGAGTGCCAATAAATGCTGCCACTAGTCCAATCGACAAATCCTGCCAAAATTTCCAGTAAGGTACTTTTGCCAGAACCACTTGGTCCTACCATCAAGCCCAATTGCCGATCCTGCAACTCAAAAGATATATTTTGGAGAATTGCTTCAGGTGTCGCAGGTGGGTGATAGCAAAGATTGCGGATAGAGAGCATAAAAAATATGAAGGTTAGAATGGCTAAGCCATTCTAACCTTCGTTCTTAAAAAGAAGAAATGGCTACGCTCTGCTTTGCGCTCAAACCCAAACCAAGAATAAACTTGAAAGCGTTGCAAAGCAACGCTTTCAAGTTTATTCTTGTGGTTCGTTTGATCGGTAATTGCTATATGAAGCTTTTGTGATGCAGCAAAGGTGCGGCATAAAGGCTTCATAATTTTGCAAGTTCTTGACAAGCAATTTGGTATTGCTGCTCAATCTGTGCGAATAGTTCGGGCAAGCCCGCAGGATCTTCACGTTTGCCCTTTAGTTCAACTTCAAGACAGAGTTTGCCTAAAGCCTTAGCCCCCAAAATATTGCTACTTCCTTTCAAAGTGTGTGCGTTATAGCTCACCTCTTGGAGATCATTATTCGCGATCGCCTGTTCTAGATTTTTGAGTAAGACGGGCGCTTCTTCAATGGTGAATAAATTGATCATGCGCCCAATCAACTTAGGATTAATTTGTTGGAGGTTTTTAATTGCGGCTGGATCAATTACTGAAGAATTCATTACCTCTGTAACTGTATTGATTACGGTAGTTGCCTCATTCATTTGTCCCCCCATAGCCCATTTCTCGATTGTCCGTTGCAGCGAATCCATCATAATTGGCTTACTGATATAATCATCCATCCCAGCCCGCAAACACATTTCACGATCGCCTTGCATTGCACTAGCAGTCATCGCAATAATTGTAGGACGCTCATAACCCGTGTGAAGTTCATGCCAATGATTGACCAGATAGGTTGCAGTTTCTAAACCATCCATTTCAGGCATTTGGACATCTAGCAATAACAGGTCATAATGTTTCACCTGCAATGCTTCTAAGACTGCCAAGCCATTATCGACGACATCAGGTTGATAGCCCATCTTAATCAACATTGCCATTGCTAGTTCTTGATTAATTAAGTTATCTTCTGCAATCAAAATTTTTAATGGTACGCGATCGCCCAAACGACTAACATTACCAATGCTTTTATTCGTAGCATCTTGCAGAGTAGATGCTGGCTGCTCCTTGGCGATTGTGGTAGTGATGGTAAATGAAAAAGTTGAACCTTGATTAGTTTTGCTTTCGACTTGGATTTCACCTCCCATATTCTCTACTAAATTTTTGCAGATCACTAGACCCAGCCCAGTCCCACCATATTTACGGGAGGTTGCCGCCGTTGCTTGCGAAAAAGGCTGAAATAGACGCTGCATTTGGTCAGTGGTAATGCCAATGCCTGTATCAGTTACCGCAAATAGCAATTGGAAAGGCTGATCGGATGTAGGCACTTGAGCAGAAGCTAAACGCACCCCAATTTGCACTGAACCTGTATCGGTAAATTTGAGGGCATTAGAAACCAGATTCAATAAAATTTGTCGAAGTCGAGTCACATCCCCCATGATCAAGGTCGGTACATCGGAATGCATACTGACTTCAAACTTAAGCCCCTTTTCTGTTGCTTTAGATAACTGTACATCGTAGATATCATTCACCAAAGCTCTTACATCTAGGGCTACACTTTCTAATTCCAATTTGCCAGATTCAATTTTAGAGAAATCCAAAATATCATTGATTACTGAAAGCAGCATTTCACCACTGACTTGGATCGTGCGTACAAATTTATCCTGTTCAGCGTTGAGATCAGTCCCAGCGAGGAGTTGAGTCATGCCAATCACCCCATTGATCGGTGTCCGAATTTCATGACTCATCATGGCAAGAAAATCTGCCTTAGTACGAACTGCTTCCTTGGCTGCATCTTTCGCTTTACGCAAATCTTCCATCGCCGATTCTTTTTGAGCATGGAGCAGTAGATTTGTCCGTTGGAGATCCTCAAGCATCCCCATCCTGTCAACGATCGCCTGCGATAGTTCGTGGTTCTTTTGCAGAAGGCGTATTTGCTGATGTCGAAATCCTAAATGTAGATGCACACGCACAAATAGTTCGTCAAGCTGGGGCAATTTGACAACGATAAAGTCTGCCCCACCACTTTTAAAAGCTTCAAGTTTTGCTTCGATATCGTCATTGCAACTTGTAAAAATGATTGGGATATTTTCGGTGGTCGTGTCAG
The DNA here is from genome assembly GCA_046081205.1 of Pseudanabaena sp. Taxonomy (GTDB): domain Bacteria; phylum Cyanobacteriota; class Cyanobacteriia; order Pseudanabaenales; family Pseudanabaenaceae; genus Pseudanabaena. Next base: position 3,404 of record JBJTVM010000298.1, read on the forward strand.
CTTTGAGAATGCGAGCTACTTCATAGCCACTTATTTGTGCCAAGAAAATATTCAACAGAATTAAGTCTGGAGGATGGGACTGCACATATCTCAAAGCACTACTGCTTTCTCCAGCCGTTTTGACGATATAGCCATGCTTTTGTAGCGCCGATGCTAGCTCATGGCGAAGATCTGGATCATCGTCAACTACAAGTATCGTTGATTGAGAAACATCGATCGCATTTGCTTGCACGACTTGCTCACCTTTTGATCACTTTAGAAAAAGCTTACAGTGATTTGCTATAAACGCCTTGCTTTATAACAAATCACGAGAGTGTGGCAACACTTTTATGAATAAAAAAAACAAAACTAGTAAGGGTTTTAAAAACACAAAATGGCGTAGCCATTTTGTGTTTTGGTATTAAAACATACTTTATAGCGATCGCTAGCCTAAAGGCAAAAAGGCGAGGCTCTGCATCGCCTTTTTGATATATTAGCGCCCCCCGACAGTAATTGCATCAACCTTAATATGAGGTTGTCCAACCGTGACATAGACACTCCCACTAACAGAACCACAGAAACCTGCAGCAAGCTCTAGATCGCGAGAACTCATCGAGATTTCTTGCATAATTTCTTTTGCATCACCGATCAAAGTAGCGCCTTTGAGTGGCTTGGTGATTTTGCCATTTTCGATGAGGTAGGCTTCATCAACGGCAAAGTTAAACTGACCAGTGGGCAAAACGCTGCCGCCACCCATCTTTTTGCAGTAAATGCCTTTATCTACAGAAGCAAACAGATCGTCTAAAGAAAAATTACCTGCATCAATATAGGTGTTTCGCATCCGACTTGCCGCCGCATAGGCATAACTTTGGCGACGACCGCTACCTGTGCGCGGATGCCCTGTGCGTAACTCACCTGCGCGATCGCTAATAAAGTTTTTCAAAATGCCATTCTCAATTAACAGGGTGCGCTGGGTAGGCATTCCCTCATCATCCATATCAATGGTTCCGAACGCTTCTTCAGAACGACCTTCATCCCATGCAGTGAGATTCTCATGGGCAATTTTTTGACCTTTCATCTCTGCGAAAGGTGTTGTTTTGGCTTCGATGCCTGTAGTTTCCAATAAGTGCCCGCAAGCTTCATGGAAGATTACACCACCAAACTGATTTGCCATGATAATTGGATAGGAACCAGATTCCACATAATTTGCATAGAGCATCTGCCCTGCAGCTTCGACAATTTCATCGACAACGGGTTCATAGTTCCAATTGCGGAGGTAGCTAGGGTCGCTTGTGCCGCCAACACGCTTACCAATGGATGAACGATTTGCGCCATCAGCACAAAGCAAGTTAGAACCTATCGACTGGGTAAGGCGAATATCTCTGGCAAATGTACCGTCACTAGCAGCAACAAGAATCTCTTGCCAATCACGAAAATAGCCCGATCGCCTTGATTGAATATGTTTCCCTTTTTTGGCTATTAGCGCATTGGCTCCCAGTAAGATATGGCCCATTTCTCGCATGGGACTACATTGCGCGATCCAAGATTCCTTATTCCTTTTGGTGGCATAGTCACGAAATAGTTCCAAATGAATGGAGGGAATGATCGAGTTTTGAGAAGGAAGCTGTAACCCTAGGATTGACAGGGCGCGTTCGAGGGCAGATTTTAGTCCTAGAAAAGTCAAATCATTGGTGCTGACATAACAATCGGCTTTACCTTTAAACGCACGAATCCCTGCTCCTGTGGACAGGCGTGGCGAGATGCTCGTAATTGTGTCATCTTCCGCAAGACAGCTAATGTAATTATTGCGCTCTAAAAAAAACTCCACAAAATCTGCTCCTGCGGCACGCCCCAGTCCCAAAAGAATTGACAATGGGGCTTCCCATGTTTCGTCAAAGCGATCGCTAACGGTCGCATATTGTAAATTTGATAGCTCTTTAGTCTGAATCAGATTACTGATCATGATATTTGGTAGTTTGGTTGATTATTTCTTCTGCAAGTGTAACAAATCAAGAAATGCTCACAGTGAATTCTATAGCAACGAAAGCTTTGCTTAGGACATACAGCGCTTCGCGCTCAAACCCAAACCAAGAAAATTTTTGCAAGTGTTGCTTTGCAACACTTGCAAAAATTTTCTTGTAGTTCGTTTGATCGGTAATTTC
>JBJTVM010000299.1:0-11007 GCA_046081205.1 Pseudanabaena sp.
ATCCTATGTTAAAGATTTTAAACGTAGTGATGATCTCCAATTTGACCTTGAGGAAGCAGAGATTGCCCTATCCGATCGCTACCTTTTGACGATCCTCCATGAGTTGCTCGATAATGCAGTGAAGTTCTCCCCAGCAGGGACAATGATCAAAATTAGTAGTCAAGTGGTAGAAAACATGTTTAATTTGTCAGTAAAGGATTTGGGTCGGGGCATGACCGAAGCGCAGATTAATCGTATTGATGCCTTTGTACAGTTTGAGCGTAAAACCTATGAGCAACAAGGTATTGGTTTAGGCTTAAGGGTAGTCAAAAAAATTGTTGAACTCGCTGGAGGCAATTTTTCCATTACAAGCATTTATCAGCAAGAGACGACTGTACATATTATGTTACCCCTCCGCACTTCAACCCAATTTATTTAAGTGAAGTTTTTCTTGAATTTATGTTTAACTTTTCCTCGCAACTAAAACTAGCGTCAGCCATAATCCGTAAACCGCTTGTTGTTTCGCCTAAAACCAAGGTATTTGAGGCGATCGCGCTAATGAGTGGGGTGCGAGCGAAATGCTTTACTGATAAAACTGTAGATAACCAATTAGCTCAACTGCATATAGATGTGCGATCTAGTTGTGTATTAGTTGTAGATAATCAAAAGATTGAAGGCATCATTACTGAGCGAGATGTTGTACGCCTGAGCGCCGAGCAACTAACTCTAGACGTTACAGTGGCAGAAGTTATGGTTCGTCCTGTACTCACCTTACGAGAATCAGCTTTTACAGACTTATTTTTTGCTATAAATTTCATTCAACAGCACCATATCCGTCATTTACCAATTGTTGATGATAGCGATCGCCTAGTGGGACTTGTCACCTACGAAAGCTTACGGCAAACCTCCCGACTGATCGATCTTTTGCGACTAAGGCTCGTAAGTGAAGTAATGACTCGTGAAGTGATCTGGGCCGCCCCCGAAGATTCAATGCTAGCGATCACCAAACTGATGGCTCACCATCGCATTAGCTCCGTGATCATTGTAGAAACTCGATTAATCCAAGATCGTTATGTGCGATTACCTGTGGGGATTTTGACTGAGCGTGATATTGTCCAGTTTCAAGCCTTGGGCTTAAATTTAGAAGAGTGGCAAGCAAAATCAATGATGAGTAGCCCTCTTTTTACGGTCAGTCCCAACGATTCGCTGTGGATGGTACATCAAATTATGGAGCAGCGTTTCATCAGCCGCATCGCTGTAGTAGGCGAAGAGGGAGAAATTTTGGGGATTATCACCCAGACGAGCTTAATACAAGCGCTTAATCCAATTGAACTATACAATTTAGCAGAGGTGCTAGAGCAAAAGGTGGTGCGACTAGAGGCAGAAAAGATATCTTTGTTGGAAAGTCGCAATGAGTTATTAGAAAATCAACAAGTCATAGACTATCAAAAGCTTCAGGAAGAATTAAATGAGCGCAAAAAAGTAGAAGCAGAACTCATCGAACTCAATCAATCCTTAGAAATTATAGTCCAAGAAAGGACTAAAGCTCTTCGCAGCAGTGAATCCCATTTACGCGCAATGATCGAGGCTATTCCTGACTTATTACTGCGGGTGACGCGCGATGGCAGGTGCTTGGAATATATCACTAATCAGGGGCAAGAACAAAAGTTCCTCCCAATTCAGCAGCATTTGTCGGAAGTATTGTCACCTGATTTATTAAAGCAGCAGCTAGAAATGATCTCACAAGCAATCACTACGCAAGAATTACAGGTTTATGAGCATCAGTTGCTCAGAGACAATCACCTAGTTTTTGAAGAAGTACGGATTGTCCCGATTGGTAATGATGAGGCGATGCTCATTGTCCGCAATCAAACTGAAAGAAAACAGGTAGAATTAGCTCTACAGAAAAGTGAAAATCGGTTTCGGAGTATATTTGAATCAAACATCGTCGGGATGATGTTTACTGACTTAAACGGTCAGATTAGCGATGCAAATGATCGCTTTTTAGAACTACTCGGTTACAATCGCGAAGACTTGATTGCCAAGCGAGTTAATTTGCAAGCTATTACTCCTGCTGAATATTTACCAAGCGATCTCCATGCACTCCAGCATCTAAAGCTTAGTCAAGCAATTGCACCTTGGGAAAAAGTCTACTATCACAAGGATGGACATCTAGTTCATACTTTGGTTGGGGTGGCGATGCTCTCTGAGGAGGATTGTGTTTATGTGGTGGTCGATATTAGCGATCATAAAGAAGCTGAGGCAATGATTCATCAACAAGTAGAACAGGAAACACTTCTACGCGAAATTACCCAAAGCATTCGTCAATCCCTTGATCTTCAGATAGTCTTTGATACAGCTTGTCAGGAAATTCGTTCAGCAATTCAGGCAGATCGTGTCGGTATTTTTAAGTTTTACCCAGATTCTAGTTATGATGATGGCGAATTTGTGGCTGAATCAGTAGGAGCAGATTTTGGATCTGCAATGGCTATACCTATCCACGATCATTGCTTTGGTGAAAAATATGCGCCACTTTACATTCAGGGGCGATATGCTGCCATGTCAGACATTGATCAATTGCAACATCAATGTCATACGGATGTTCTCAAACGGATTCAGGTAAGAGCAAATCTGGTAATGCCTTTGTTTTATGACGATTATCTTTGGGGGCTGTTATGTGTCCATCAATGTAGTTCTTCTCGTCGTTGGCATCCATCAGAGATTAACTTCACACAGCAAATCTCTGTTCAACTGGGAATCTCTCTGCAACAGGCGAGTTTATATGATCAGTTGCAGCAGCAACTTAGCGATCGGCAGAAAACGCAGCAACACCTCACTGAGATCAACCAACGGCTAGCAGAGTCGAATGAAGAACTCGCTCGTGCTACAAGACTCAAAGATGAATTTTTGGCTAATATGAGCCATGAACTCCGTACTCCACTCAATGCCATTCTGGGAATGACAGAGGGAATGCAAGAGCAAGTTTTTGGTAAAATCTCTGATGCCCAAACCAAGGCTCTCCAAACGATTGAGCGTAGTGGTTCTCACCTGCTAGAACTGATTAATGACATTCTTGATGTCGCCAAAATTGAATCAGGACAGATCGAACTAGAATACTCCACTATCTCTGTGGATGCTCTCTGTCAATCCAGTCTCACCTTCATTAAACAGCAAGCTCTCAAAAAATCGATCCAACTAGAGACAAAAATAACCTCAAACTTACCTGAAATAAATGTTGATGAGCGGCGCATTCGTCAGGTCTTAATTAACTTACTAAATAACGCGGTCAAATTTACGCCAGATGGTGGACAAGTTACCTTAGATGTTAGCTGTCAACCTCTATCTGTTTCGGCTCAAGAAGCTCTTGGTTCTCCTCTTGTGAATAATCAACCAGAATTAAGCTTAAGTAGATGTATTCACATAACCATAAGTGATACAGGTATCGGCATAGCCCCCGAAAATATCAGTAAGCTGTTTCAGCCCTTTATCCAAATCGATAGCGCCCTCAATCGTCAATATCAAGGAACAGGTTTGGGGCTAGCGCTTGTAAAGCGGATTGTGGAAATGCACGGAGGCAAGGTAATGTTATCCAGTGAATTGGGTGTGGGTAGTTGTTTTACAGTGATCCTTCCCTGTGCTGAGATGCCAGAATCACCTCTATCGATAACTGTGAATCGTCAGGCAGAAGAGATGAGTTCTGAGCCTGACCAAAGCCAGCAAAATCCCCATCCTCCTCTGATCTTACTCGTCGAAGATAACGAAGCCAACATTATTACAATATCTAGCTACTTAACCGCCAAAGGCTATCTCATTGTTATAGCGAATAACGGAGAGGATGCGATCGCTTTAGCCCAATCAGAGAAACCTGATTTAATTCTCATGGATGTGCAAATGCCAGTGATGGACGGATTAGAGGCTACAAAACAAATTCGTCAAATCCCCGATTTGGCGAATATACCAATTATTGCCCTTACAGCGCTAGCGATGGACAATGATGTCAAACGATGTCTTGAAGCAGGGGCTAATGATTATTTGAGTAAACCTGTTAAGCTGAGACAATTAACAAAAATTATTCAACAATTTTTCACTCCCAATTTTTACAACTCTGTACAAGCAAATCCAAACCAGAAAACCCCTTAAAAAGATTGCTTTGCAAAGCTTTTAAAGAATTTCGTATAGTTCGTTGAATCGGCAATCGCTATAACTCCTAATTTTTATCTTTCACCCCAATTTAATTAACTATGAATAACCCTTCTATTTTGGTTGTTGATGATGAACCTGATAATTTTGATGTGATTGAAACGCTTTTAAGTAACAGCGAGGACATTGGACAGGAAAGCCAAGACTATGATTTGCATTACGCAGCTAATGGTAAAGATGCGATCGCATCTCTAGAAATATTTCAGCCCGATCTAATTTTGCTAGATGTGATGATGCCTGATATGGACGGCATTGAGGTATGTCGGCGTATTAAAGCCATGCCCCAATGGAGCGCAGTACCAATTATTGTGGTTACAGCGCTAACCACCAAAAAAGACCTTGCTCAGTGTTTGTTTGCGGGGGCTGATGACTTTATCAGTAAACCAGTCAATCGCTTGGAGTTAACCGCCAGAGTGCGATCAATGATCCGCATTCACCAACAATATCAACAATTAGCAACCTTCAATACTCAACTAGAGGCAATGGTGCAGAGTCGTACTGCCCAATTACAAAATATGCTGTTGGAGGATGCACTCACAAAGTTGCCGAGTCGGACTTTCTTAGTTCAAGAACTAAAAGAGAGGTTAAAAGCAGGAGACTCATCTTTGGCTCTAGTTTATATCGACTGTGATCAGTTTAAGCTGGTGAACGGTTCCTTTGGTCATGCGGTTGGGAATCAGTTGCTGATAGCGATCGCCCAACGTTTACAGCAGCATCTGCGTCCCCACGATTTATTAGCAAGAATGGGTGGCGATGAGTTTTGTTTTTTATTGCAGGGAATTGAAGAAGAATCATCCCTTGAGCCATTTCTGCAAGAAATCCACCAAAGTTTTACTCAACCCTTCGCAGTAGCGAATTGTGAAATCTTTATCACTGTCTGTATGGGAATTGCGCTGGGCAAATATAGCGATCGTAAACCTGAAGAACTTTTGCAAGATGCAGATACAGCCATGTATCAAGCCAAACTACGCGGCAAAGATAGTCATCAAATCTTTGATCGCCAAATGCATCTTGCCATGTACAATCGCCTGATTTTAGAGAACGATCTGCAACGAGCGTTAGAACAACAGGAATTTATTCTCTTTTATCAACCAATCGTCGAGTTACTAACTCAAAAACTAGTAGGATTTGAAGCCTTAGTGAGATGGCGACATCCAGAACGGGGGATGGTTTCACCAGCAGAATTTATTCCTTCGATGGAGATGACTGGCTTAATCGTACCTGTGGGGATGCTGGTATTTAAGCACGCTTGTGAGCAACTTCGGATATGGCATCAGCAAGGCTGGACAGAACTAACCATGAGTATCAATCTTTCAGTGCGACAGTTTTCATGTGCGACACTGCTTGCTGATATCGATCGCATTCTTGCGGAAACCAAAGTTAATCCTGCGAATATCAAGTTAGAAATTACCGAAAGTGCGATTATGGACAATGCCGAATCAGCGATCGCCATCACCAAAGAATTGCGATCGCGTCAAATGCAAATCAGCATTGACGATTTTGGAACGGGGTATTCTTCTCTTGGCTATCTGCATCGTTTCCCTGTCGATAATCTCAAAATTGATCGCTCCTTTGTAAACCAAATTCAAACTGAAAGTCGTAACTATCATGTCGTTGATACGATTGTTGCTCTGAGTAATCAGCTTGGCTTAGCCGTAATTGCAGAAGGAATAGAGACTAAAGATCAGCTTGAATGGTTACAAAAAGTTGCCTGTCAGTATGGACAGGGATACTTATTTAACAGACCTTTACCTGCTTCAGAAGTCGAGAAAATTTATTTGCAATCCTAAAAAGAAGTTTCAGCCCTCACCCCTAGCCCCTCTCCCGCAGGAGAGGGGAACATATGAGATGGGTTTTTCTCCCCTTCTCCTGCGGGAGAAGGGGCGGGGGATGAGGGCAGATTCCCTCTTAGCTAAGCAACAGCTTAGCGCGATCGCAAATTGCCTCAGCATTCATGCCATTAAAATCAAACAATTGACCCGCCGAAGCTGTAGTTTCACCGCGCTTCCATGAGAAAATATCGCGCTTGCTATTGCTACGAAGCATCACTGGCTCAAGGAGTGCCGATGCACCACCAACGACACCAAGCAAAGCATCACCACCAAAGAAAGCCTCAAAATCAGCATCACTTAGAAATTTACCATCTGGCTCAGAGCAAGTATCCCAAGCTACGTCAGTTGACCGATAAAGACGACGAGGGCTGATCACCGAGACAATTTTAGAGCCAATTCCTTGTTCTGCCAGCTTTTGAGCAGCCTCGTAAACAGGAAGCAACATCATGTCACCAATGACAGCGAAAACGACTTTCTTATCACCTGAAATTTCTTGCAAAGCGATCGCGCCATCTTCTAGTGCCTGTCTCGTTTGATCCAAGGTAGTACGTATCGGTAAAGGAGATTTACTCGCTGTAATCACTACACCTTTATTAACCGCTTTTAGCGCCCAGTCATAGCAAACCTGAATGCTATTAGCATCAAGAGGAAACAGTGGGAACACATTGCCATTTCTCATCATTGCCGCAAAATAACCTTCGATTTCAGGGCGTTGGTGCGTCCAGCCATTCCGTCCTTGTTCTAAGGCTCCTGCGGTAAATAGACATACTGTGGCGGGTGTAGGGCGACGCAACTCGGCCATCGCTTGCGTAACCGTCTGCCAGATCGGAAGTCCATTAATTGCAAAGGATTCATAGGAACACCAGAGAGTACGGCTACCCATCAGCGCTAAGCCAACTGCCAAACCTGCACAGGCATCTTCGCTCAGAGGTTCGTAAACCTGTCCACCAGGTTCTTGATTATAGAGAGCATCAGTGGTGGGGTGATTGATTTTCAGAGCTTGGTTAATATTGGCAATTCCTGAAGCTTCGTTCCCATCAGCATTGGTGACGATATAACGCTTATCGGTTTGTCCAACATAACCAACTAAGCGTCCCATAGCAGTTGTGGAGACCTTGGCTTCGCCAGCCGCATATTCTTCGAGAGGTAAAGTTCCCAAATCCGTTAATGCTAGAACTGATTCCGTAACCGCAGTTTTAGAAGAAGAGCCACCACCAGCCCATTCTAAATTGGTGCGAACGGTTTGCCATGCTTCAGGATTGAGCGCACGGGACTTTAGACCAGCAACGACATCAGGATTGTCAAGGGTGTGATGAGCGTAGAGATTATGGGATTTTGCACCGCGTGCATGAACTCCTGCGCCCTTGAGTTGCTTGATGATAAACACAGTTAATTTACCACCAAAGGCAAGTTTTGCGGCTTTATCCACTCCAACAAGAACTGCTTCTGTAAAGGCAAGACGTTGCTTCAAAGAGAAGACAGTACTATCCACATAAGCTCCTTCCTGCTGCTGATCATCAAAATCTTTCGCATCGATCAAAATCACATCATCAAAGCCATTACCCTTCCAAAAAGCAATCATTTCCGCATTGGTCTTTGTCGAAACCATGCTGTGGTGTTCTTGGCTAAACCCATTCCACACCAGAATTGGAATGAAATTGGTAACTTCAGGATAGGCGGTATGGAAATGGGCGATCGAGCTAATTGGATAAGGCTCACCCATGCCTCCGTCACCCATCGTTACTGGGAAAAGTTTGTCACGATGCAACAGGGCGGCTGCCATCGCAAAGTGTTGTCCTTGTCCAAGGGGACCCGCAGGAGCTAAAATTCCGGGGATATATCCTGACAAGTGACCGAGCAAGCCATGCTTTTCACGATATCTTTCGCGCATTTGGCTGACATTATTGATGCCCATATCCTCAAGGGAGCGATCGAGAAACATGGCGCTGTAATATCCGGGGGCATGATGTCCCACTTCTGTAGGCATATTCTTATGCCCAAGCATATAAAAAGCTGCTACCGCTTCAGCGCTACTAGCAAATCCGCCTGGGTGACCCGACGCTTTGCTGGCTGTGACTTGTAAGGTGAGATAACGTAAAGCATCAGCCACTAGTAAGGTTTGAAATACCGCAGCGCGATCGCTTGGATCGGTAACACTAGATTTGTCAGGACTAAGAACGGGTATCCGTCCTAGCTCGTCGAACCCCTCCAACGGTTCGCCAAAGTACTGAATGCCTTCACAAAAATCGGGAGTGGCTACATTTGTGGTTTTAGGGGTGGCGACCATAGATTTTTTTGACCTTGAGTTTGTCTAAACTAGAGATTTAACTATGCAATGAATAGAAATTAAGAAATATTTAAATTTTCTCTGATAGCTATTTTACAGTAATTCCCGCTCAAACTAACTACAAAGAATTTTTTGAAAACGTTACGAAGCAACGTTTTCAAAAAATTCTTTGTAGTTAGTTTGAGCGCCAAGCGATGCAGTATTTTCCTGTTGGAAAATCACAACAAGTTGAAGAAAGGATTGCATCTATTCTGATCTCTGATCATGTCTAAGAGCTTATTTGAGAAGTTAATACATACAAAATTTGCAGCTAAAGCCAATGTTTCTGCCCCCTAAATCCCCCAATCTTGGGAGACTTTAATCTCTTCCCTCCAATTCTGGAAGCCTAGGAGTGGCTAAAGCACAACTTCTCAAACACGCTCTAAGTGCAATCTAATACCAATTTACAGAAGTGTGGTGACACTTCTGTAAATTAAAAACCAAATCCTGTAAGGGTTTTAAAACCACAAAATGGCTACGCCATTTTGTGGTTTGGTATAAGGAGGAGAATTTAAGTTTCTCCCTTTTGCAAGGGGAAATTAAGGTAGGTAAAAGTAAAAATTTATGTTAAGTAGGATACTTCTCAAATACACTCGAAATAGAAGTTCTCATTTCCACAATTTCCACCTCAACATGTTTTTGTTTGCATAACCCCAAAAGATTAATGGCGCACGAATCTCTGCCATTAATCTTTAGCAACCAATAAAAAAGCACCTTAACCAAAATCTAGATAAGGTGCTTTGACATTTTTCTGGAGAAACTTTAAAAGCTATAAGCAGCATTTGCGAGAATGAAACCCGTGATCGTACTCACAAAAAACTTAAAAGAAAAAACTAGGAGATCAAAAATAGTCATGGATTTTGAAATACTTAGAGCGTAGAAAGAGCATTTGCTAAAACTAAAACAGCGATCGAGCCAGCGTAAAACTTAAAGATAAATCCGCCAAAATGAAATACTGACATCGCTTTGCTCCTCACTTCCTTAATTCTTGATGTAATTAGTATCAGATTTTTCTTTAAGTTATGACGTGATATAAGCCTTGATAGTTTCGTAATTGTAATCACTAAACATGTGTGATCGCGATCGCTATAACCAAAAAAGTGTTGCTCTGCAACACTTTTTTGAAGATGTTAAAACGAGCTATATCTTTCCTCAGCAAAAGGCTCACCGCGATGGTGATAGCCATTGCGTTCCCAGAAACCGAGTTGCATTTTATCAAGGAACTCAAGCCCGTTCAGCCATTTTGCACTTTTCCAAGCATAGAGATGGGGGACTACTAGCCGCATAGGTCCACCATTGTCAATCGGTAACGGCTGATCAAAAAGTGTATGCGCGAAGAAATTCTCTTCTCGGACAAAATCTTCCATCGCAATGTTTGTCGTGTAGCCGCCATAACAATGTTCCATTAAATGTATAGCTTGAGGATCGACTTCAATATATTTGAGAAAGTCTGTAACCTTGACTCCTTTCCATTGCACATCAAGCTTTGACCATGTGGTGACACAATGGAAGTCGGCTGTGAATTCTGTTTGTGGCATAGCCATGAAGTCATCCCATGTGAAGGTTTTCGCTGTGGCGAGTCCCCATACTCTTAGTTGCCAATCTTGAGTAGCAATTTTTGGAGTATCTCCATAGGTCATAATTGGGAAACCATTAGTCAGCCTCTGTCCTCTAGGAACACGGTCTGGATTTGGCGATCGCGATTTAAACAAACTTCCAAACATAGAAAATTATTACTTAGGATCAACTTTAATATTATCGCTGTTTTCAAACTTGTAAAAATGCTAACCTAAAGCAACGTATTTGTTTAGTTTACGAGCATGTCCTTAACGGGGTTACCAAATATCTTGAACGACATTCAGTCGCGTACTAGTTGGCAGCAACGCTGTCAATATTTGCTGATTGTCGAAAAATGGGCAGATATTGTTGGTGAGTCGGTAGCTAAACAAACTTGCCCAGTTGGCGTATACCAAAAAGCTTTACAGGTAGCTGTGTCCAGTTCGGTTTGGTCACAGGCTCTGACCTTTGAAAGAATAAGGATTTTGGCGAAAATAAATGCTCTGTTTTCTGGCTCAGGTAATTTAGCGATCGCTGATATTCATTTTTCAACTGCAAAATGGGCGACTCAACAGCAAACCTTAAAAGAGCGCAAAGTTGTCACTGAAGATCATCCTAGTTATTTACCGCCAGCGATCGCTAACGAATCATCCCCTCATCAACTCAAGCCAAATCTTAAAATTAAATCAGAACCTCCCAAAGCACCGACAACAGCCAGTGAAGCATTTCAACGTTGGCAAAATGTGATGAAATCAAGAACAAATCAAATGCCCAAATGTCCGCGATGCGGTCGCCCTGCCTTAACTGGGGAAATATCTCGTTGGCAAATGTGTCGAGTCTGTGCGATCGAGTATTTATTTAAGTAAAGTGGTTAGCATAAGCTGACCACTTTACTTAAGTAATACCAATTCACAGAAGTGTGGCTACACTTCTGTGAATTAAAAACCAAACCCTGTAAGGGTTTTGAAAGCACAAAATGGCTACGCCATTTTGTGCTTTGGTATAACGTGAATTCGATATAGCCATTTGCGCTGTGCTAAGCGCGGCGCAAATGACGCAAAATGGTAAGAAGCGCAAAGCGATTTTTACCATTTTGCACGTTCGGCGAATTGA
>JBJTVM010000300.1:0-1802 GCA_046081205.1 Pseudanabaena sp.
GACGACTCTATCTACATTACGGGCTTGGTGTCCCTAGGGGCTGCTCGAGTTTATCTCTGCCTTTGCTTGTTGGATCTTAGTAAAGATTTTATCCTTTACTTTTCTTCCTAGATACAAGGGGCTGCGCCCCCGTGCCAGCCCTAGACTTATGTCATCGTAAGAATTCCTTCCACCTAACATCAGCTATTAAATAAACCACAAGAAATTTAAAAAAATTCTTAATTTGGTTTTGAGCGCCCAGCGCTGTGGGTTGTTTATTTGCCAATGCAAAATCTACTGAAAATTTGATCTAGAACTGATTCGGTAACCTCTTCGCCTGTAATCTCACCGATCGCACTAATGGCACCTCGTAGATCAATTGTCCAGAAATCAAGCGGTAACTGATCGGCGATCGCAATTTGCACATTGTCTAAAGATTGGACAACCCTTAACAAACAAGCTTTCTGACGCTGATTGATAGCAACATCTATATTTGCCGCAGCGATCGCATCTTGGTGGATACATTTTAAAATAGCCGATTCAAGATCCTCGATTCCCTGTTGTTGAGAAGCCGCAGTTTTGACAATGGGAATACCCTCACCCCCCAGCCCCCTCTCCTGCAGGAGAGGGGGAGAAAAGATTTGCCCCCCTCTCTCCATGAGAGAGGAGTTAGGGGTAGGGTCTTCTTGCTCTCTGTGACTAGATACAAGATCAATCTTGTTAATCACCAAAATTACAGGGCGATCGCGTACAGTCTCATAGATTTCCACATCCTGCTCAATCCAGCCCACACTTGCATCAATTACCATCAACACTAAATCCGCAGACTGAGCCGCTTGCCGCGATCGCTCTACTCCAATCTTCTCTACTACATCTTCAGTTTCCCTAATCCCTGCGGTATCCAGAACTTGAATGGGAATGCCTCCCACCACTAATTGTGAATCAACAACATCGCGAGTTGTCCCTGGCAAATCCGTAACGATCGCCCGATCGCTACGACTCCATGCATTTAGCAAACTTGATTTACCAACATTAGGGCGACCAACGATCGCTACTTTTAAACCCGTTCGTAATAGCTCCCCGCGATCGGCTGTGGCTAAAATATGTTGTGATTCCTGAGATACTGTCTTAACTTCTGCTTTGACCCATTCCACATCAAGGGGTGGTAAATCATCTTCAAAATCAATCCGCGCTTCAATTTCAGTTAAGACATTCAAGCATTTACCACGCAAATATTTTAAAGACTGAGCAAGCTTGCCACGGAGAGAGGCGATCGCTGTTTGGGCTGCTTGGGCAGATTTAGCACCGACTAAATCATTAATACTTTCAGCTTGTGTCAGATCGATTCGACCATTGAGAAAAGCTCTTAAACTAAATTCTCCTGCCTCTGCTAGCCTTGCACCCTGCTCTAAACAAAGATTTAACACCTGCTGCACTGCCATAATTCCCCCATGACAATGAAACTCTACTACATCTTCGCGAGTAAAGGAGCGAGGTGCTTTCATCAATAGCAATAAGCTTTCATCAACTATAGTTTTCGAGACTGGATGCTTCACATAGCCATAAAGGATACGATGACTTTCCCAAACTTGCTTACCACCTGCATGGAAAAGCTGTTGTGCGATCACCATTGCCCGATCGCCCGATAATCTCACAATGCCCACACTCCCCTGTTGTGGTGAAATCGCCGTGGCAATGGCAGCGATCGTGTCAGATAAACTCATATCGTTACTCTCAAAAGCTGAATAAATGGCTTATAGAGCGTTTTTCAATCAAGCGAGGTACACAGGTTTGTTTCCCCGCCGAAGGCGGGGAAACAAACC
>JBJTVM010000301.1:0-7430 GCA_046081205.1 Pseudanabaena sp.
GGTAAGCCGGATCTTTTTCCGCGAGGAGAAAAATGCCGGTCGCCGCAGCGAGAAGAACCGCTGCGATGCCGAGAATTTTTATCATCCGCCTCGCCATAAACATTACATCCTAAGCGCTTCTTTATCCGGCATCCAGAGCTATGCGCGCAGAGCGGCGCCGCCTACCGCCAGAGTGCCGCGTATCCGTCGGCGAAACGCATAATCTCTTTCATAGGGGGTTTTATTTGTGATGTGGTTATCTTTTATAAAACCCCTTTCTGCCTACTTTTGCAACTTTTTGTCCTGTACTAAGCTAAATCACTAATATCAACCTGAACTTAAGTATGGGGTTTTCTTGTTTTTATAGATAGGTAAAGATTAATACGGGATCATTACACTATTAGAAGTAAAGCCTTAACGTTTGCTGAGAGAATCCTTAATCTTGACTCAGTTTATTTATCTCCTATCATTATGAAGGTATGGTAAAAAGTTGATATTGCTGGGCTGCAATTAATATAATCAACAGTATGAGCAACTATCGCTATCCTTCGCTTTATCAAATCAATACTCGAATCTGGCTCGGTCAAATATCGGCTCAGCTTGGTCGTTCTGCAACCCTAGATGATATTCCTGATCCAGAGTTAGATCAATTAGCGAATTTAGGATTTGACTGGATTTATTTTCTGAGTGTATGGCAAACGGGAGAGATTGGGCGCAAAGTCTCTCGCTCTAATCCGATCTGGTTAGCTGAATATCAAGCAACTTTCCCAGATTTGCAGGAAGCAGATATTTGTGGATCTGGCTTTGCGATTAGTAACTACACCCTCAATCAAAGTTTAGGATCGCCAGAGGTTCTAACAAGATTGCGCGATCGCTTGCATCAAAGGGGAATGAAATTGATGTTAGATTTTGTGCCGAACCACACAGCGATCGATCATCCTTGGGTATCCGCACATCCTGATTACTATGTCTCTGGGACAGAAGCACAACTTGCTCAACAGCCGCAAAATTATCTCAAGTTAGAGTTATCACAGGGTACAACTATTTTTGCCTATGGTCGTGACCCCTATTTTGATGGTTGGGTGGATACGTTACAACTCAATTATGGCAATCCTGAGTTACAGAACACTCTCATCAACGAGTTATTAAAAATTTCTCAATGGTGCGATGGTTTACGATGTGATATGGCGATGCTAGTTTTACCAGAAATTTTTCAAAAAACATGGGGGATTAAGACAGAACTTTTCTGGGAAAAAGCGATCGCTAAAATCAAAGCAGGTTATCCAGAGTTTGTATTCATGGCTGAAGTTTATTGGGATTTAGAATGGAAGTTACAACAGCAAGGATTTGACTATACCTACGATAAGCGGCTGTACGATCGCCTCCATCATCAACAAGCCCAGTCAGTGAGAGATCATTTCAAAGCCGATCTCAATTACCAACAAAAATCTACTCGCTTCCTAGAAAATCACGACGAACCTCGAGCCTCGAGCGCTTTTCCTGATAATGTCCATCAAGCGGCAGCGATCGTCACTTTTTTCTGCCCAGGATTACGATTTTTTCATCAAGGACAATTACAAGGCTGGCGCACAAAAGTATCCGTCCATCTCTGTCGGTTTCCAGAACAGGCAGTTAATCCGAATTTGCAGGAGTTTTATCTCAATCTACTTAAGGTCTTAAATCAAAAATTATTTCAGCTTGGTAACTGGCAATTGCTACCCTGCAAGCCTGCGTGGAATGATAATTGGACTTGGTCATGTTTCATTGCCTTTGCTTGGAAAAGTCAGGAGGGGAAACGAGCGATCGTTGTCGTTAACTATGCTCCAAATCAAAGTCAATGTTACCTTCAACTGCCTTGGTCAGATTTACCTAATCCCATCTATCAACTTAGGGATTTTATGGGAACAGCAACATACAATCGCACTAGGGAGTCTCTGCTTATTTCTGGACTTTACTTAGATATGCCAGCATGGGGATACCATATATTTGAGGTATTCTAGGTTTGAGTAATAAAGTAGGGCTGCAATGAATTTTCACCTCCAGCAGTTTTTATAGAACCCATTTGGGATCTTTAGGAAGCTTTAGCAAGGCGCTTAAGCATAAGCCTGATAAAGCAAAGATGAATTCTCGCATTAGTGTTGTCTAAAGTTCTGTCAAAGTTTTTGATCAGACTTTTACAACTTAGTGGCTTTGTAAGAGCAGAAACCTTTGGAGTCTATGCTCGCACTACAAGTGTTTTTGGTGGCTTGTGAATCGACGATGATTAAGGTTGTCCACTTAGGCTTTTGTTCAGCTTGTCCTCTCGCTTGTTCGTGTAATGCGGTCATGATTTCCCCGAATACCCCTGACTCTCGCCATTGCTTGTTCAGACTGTTGATTTTTTTCAAGCAAATACTGGTGACGATCGCTATGTACGTCTGAGATTTGACTATGGGCAATTTCAAATAATTGATTAATCCTTAATAATTGCATTTTCGATAACTCAGCTTGCATTACTAATGGGAAGTTCTCGACTGAGGGGGGCAAGTTACCCGTAATACTCTGTAAAGCTAGCGATTCTAGTGGTTGAGCGATTAGTTCAGCAATGCGAGTCAACTTTTGAAAAAGTGGCTCAGGTAGCTCTAATGTCAGTTTTTGCACAACTTTTTTAGTGATAGCTTAATCTATATTAGCGATGTTGCTGATCGCTAAGTCAACAAATCAATAGAGCTTTGTAGATAAAACAGCGATCGCTAAATTCATCACTAAAAATTGCGATTGCACAAACACAAAATTCCTTACATCTCCAATTTTTTACATTCTGTTTGTTTCTTCTGTTTGATGTTCTATCATGTATTTCTTGAGAACAGTGTTAATCAAGGTTTGATAGCCTCGTGGGACTTGTTGCTTGTACCATGCTAGGACGTTTGGATCGATTCTGAGAGTGACGGGAACTTTGACGGGGGGAATATTAAGTGTAGCTTTTTGCCAGAATTCGGCATTAGTGGCTGGCGCATCTGAATAGTCGATGTCAGAGTCCTGCATCTGTCCAAGGATTTTCAGTTGTTCTTCTCTCGATATAGCCATAGTAAATTTCCCTTTCTTCTGTATTTGCGCGTCATCCTCTATAGAGGTAAGTATTGAATATGGTTGGAGAAGTCTTCCAGATCACTAACTTTTGCAATTAGTTCTAAGTCCCTCACGCAAACGCCTATACTCGCAATTTGTTGTGCGGCATAAATGATGCCAATAAAACTAGTCTCTTCTTGGAGAAGTTGATTGGCGATCGCCAAAAAATCATCTTCTCTGGTGAATAAAACTCGCTGTAACACGTTAGCTCTCGCTAAAACTTGAGGCTCTGGATCACCTGATCGCTGATCTTCTTGAACAGAAAGCACATCTACTCCTCTCAGACGCAATCCAAGTAAAATTTGGCGCGGTACATTTTCATCCATGTATAGGGCGATCGCCATAGCTTTAATGAATTAATGAGGTCTTGCTTGAAGTTTGGCTTGCAATGGTGAGATTGGAGCGTTTAGGCGCATTTGTTCGGCGTAGTCGAGGCGACGCTGAATGTCATTATCAATTTCTTGTTTATGATCCCAGTAGTAGGCGAGGGCGGAATAGATTTTGCTGAGGGCAATGTGGGGATATTGAAACTGTAGTTCTTCGGGACTCCATCCATAGGTGAGGTGTGATGTGACTAGCTCGACGACTTTCATGGTCGTACCTGAGATGATGGGTACGTTGCCTTGAAGTTGGATATGCATATATTGGGTTGGTGTGTCGGGCATCGTGCAGACCTCCATAACGTAAAGTTCTTGATTGTCCTTATTGTTGTCTAGCTTAATTCTAACTTTCTTACTTGAGCTTAAATGCGATAGCTTTGATTTGGATGCAAAAATGCTAAAATTATCCGAAAGTTTCAGTTGATATCATGAACGATCGCGATCACACTAATATTCAGGGGTTTTTAGCTAAATGGCAAGGCTTACAGGGAAATGAGCGTGCTAATTATCAGACTTTTTTTGATGATTTGTGTGTGACTTTGCAGATTGCATCTCTTTTAAATGTGCAATGAAACTCTGAGCAATAACTTCACCAAGACGCACAGGAACAGCATTGCCAATTAAGCGACCAAGTTTTGCAAAACGAACTTTTTCATTAGGCGCAAGAAAACAATAATCTTCTGGGAAAGTCTGTAGAATAGCAGCCTCTCTTAGGGAGATAGCACGATCTTGTTCTGGATGTCCAAATCTACCATTACCATAGCCAAAGCACTGAGTTGTAATAGTTGGGGATGGTTCATTCCATGTCATTCGACCATAAACACTGGGATATGTCTGACCAGATTTTTTACGGTGGCATTGAGCCAATAAAGACTTATCCCAATCTCGCCAAGATCCTCCGGGTTTTGAAGATTGAATTCTAAGAAGGTTAAGATTACTCAGTGACGAAGCAGAATGAAGTGGATCATTTAAATCAGAATCTCCAGCATTTATTTTTGGTAGATGTGATATGGCTTTTTGCACATTTGCATTATCATCATAGTCAAAAAAGCTGGGTGGGAGAAGATCAATATTGCCAAGTCGAGATGCAATTAATACCAATCTTCTTCGAGTTTGAGGCACACCATAATTAACACACTCTATAACACGAAACGATATTGAGTAGTCTTTCAAGTCTGTCAAAAAATCCTGAAAAACTTGATGCTCTAAAAGTTGGGGGACATTTTCCATGGTTACAAAATCAGGTTTAGTTTCCTTCACTAATCGACTGAAGGCTGAGATCAGTTCCCATTTTGTATCCCTATTAACTCTATTTGATTTACGACTATATGATGAAAATGGCTGACATGGGGCGCAACCAGCTAATAGCCTGAATTTTGAATTGCCAAAAATATTCTCAATATCATTACATGTTATTTGATTAATATCTTTCTCAATAAAGATAGATTTATTGTTAGCTTCGTAAGCAAAACGACATTGTGAGTCAATATCTATTCCAGCAAGAACTCTGACTCCTCCTTTAATTAGTCCATGAGTAAGACCGCCTACACCACAAAATAGGTCAACACAGTTTATGATTTCAGAATTTCCTTTTACTTCTGTAATAGCTTGAACATTAGTTGATTTTCTTTTCATCCTGATTTCTCCTTAATTCCTTCTTTCAGGTGCTAGAAACTCAGAAGTATCTATAGATAGTTTAAAGAAATATGCAACTTCTCTCATATAGACAGCAACTCGATTTGTGATTTGACGAAGATCATAGGCAGTTGTATTTTCCCCACATTCTGCAAATGATAGATTTCCATGAGCCAATTTATTTCGGTAATCCTTGATAAGAGCCAGAGTACCCATATCATTTTTAATCTTTTGTTTAACCGCTTGCTTAGCATTAGAACTGATATTTAGATGCAATCCTAAACGTTTACTAAATCTATAAATCTCCTCATCATCCCAATTTCCACCACCACCTTTTTCTAGAGTAAAATCTAATATGGGTAAAGTGTCTACTAAGTGATTGCATAGCTTCATAGCAGATTCCAAACGCTTTTCATAGTTCGAATCAGTATGAGTACGTGCAACACCTCTAACCCATTCTTGTCTCAACTCGGATGATAAATCATTAGGTTTCAGACTTTGCTCAACCACATAACTGGATATGCTATCTACACATCTAGTTACAGTAGATTCTACTAGATTATATAGTTGGAGATAAACACTTGAATATAGTATTTTTTGCTGCTGGGGCGTAATTATCGCTCCATTTGCTCCAAGTTGAGGATTTCCTTGTTGAACTTGTTCGTCTACAGCTTCAAGGAAATCTAAATAGGTCTCTATCTCTTGTAAACGTTCTTCAAATCCTTGAATAAAATCATCCATATTTCATTCCCCCAAGCAATTTATCTTTGACAAAGTTAATACGTGCTTTTAGTCTGCCAATAGCATTAGCACCATCCGCACCAGTTACTTCCTTAAATTCATCACTGTTTAACCAATCCTCTACATGAAAAGTAGAATTAGCTATATCAGGACGATGCTGAAGCGCGTAGTAGCTACCAATGGCAATAGCTTCAAAACGTGACCTTGGCGTTACCTTACCTGTCTTGGTGCGACGGAATCCCCATGGAAAGTTACGATCTACAAACTGCATTATATCAATGAATCTTTGACGATAAGCATTAATGTCTTCAGGGTTATCTTTAAAATGAGTGTTCATTTTCTTCGTGTAACTAAAAAGAAATGCAGACACTCTATCTCTATAGCTATCAAGACCATCACTATAAGCAAAAAATCTTGTAACAAGCTCTTCTCTAGCTCTCTCTTTTTTTTGCTTTTCTGTCACAGGGGCTAGTCTGTCAAAAATAGGTTCTTGGGAAAGTGATATAACGAGTTCTTGAAAAAGACCTCCTAAAGCACCTCGTCTCACTTCTGCCTTATTCGCAATCTTGCTACCTGTATTAATTCGCTCAAAAATATCAAACCGAGCCTGTTCATCAGCATGTTCGTTAAGTACTATTCCTCTAATTGATCGGTTTTTAAGCTTTTTCTGCCGAGATTCTGGAAGATCTGTAAATTTGAATCCACTTAGCAAGGAAAGTTCCTCCAAATCTCCTAAGACAAAATCACCAAGAATAAATTGCTGGATTGTCCTAAGACGCTGTGAACCATCAACAATTTCGAGATTGCCAGTATCTGGACTTTCCCAAAAGAAAAGAAAGGGAATTGGAAGACCCATCAGTACTGACTCAATAAACCTAGATTTTCGTTCATCTTCCCATGTGTCATCACGCTGATAGTCTGGGATCTCAAATTCTCCTTTTTTCATCTTTAGGGCTAGAATCTCAACAGTATATTCTGTTAGGTAGAACTCAATACGCTTAGACTGTTCAATAATTTGTTCTTCAGCAGATATAATTTGCTCGTTACTAAATTTAGACTGTTTTTCATTACCCATTTGTAATCCCTCTCTCAATAGATTGAGAAATAGTCATAATTAAACTTATCATTTACCAATAATTTAACCTAAATTCAGATACATACATAGTATCGACAAGTTTTGGACGATCGCCCAAATCGCCGCCCAATTTAAAAACGGTGGCAGATATAAAAATGCAATTTCCGAAAACCTCGAACGCCTAGAATGGTTCGGCATCCTGCACTGCCATCAAGACTCACAAGTTAAATACTGGCAACACATCGAAACCCAGCAAGCAGGTTGAATAATTAGATTGCTGAAAATGTAGGATGCGTTAGTGTAACGTAACCCATCATCTTTACCTAATTGATGCGTTACGTTACACTAACGCATCCTACCAAATCATTAAACTGCTAAATCGCCCTTAAGAATCTGAGTATCCGCAATATGCTTTAACCCCCAAAGCCCGATCACCCTCAGCACTGGGCGGAGACTTTTTCCCTTTTCAGTTAGTTGATAATTCATGCGGCGAGCATGATTGCTGTAAGGTT
>JBJTVM010000302.1:0-5510 GCA_046081205.1 Pseudanabaena sp.
GCTCTCTATAGCAATCCGAGATGGGTTGTGGAAGCTCATCCCGAAGGGATGAGCTTCCACAATCTTCAAAAATCCACAAATGATTTAGGACTGCTATATGTAGTGCTTTTCAAGCAAGCGAGGTACAAGCATTGGGTTCCCCGCCGAAGGCGGGGAACCCAACACACTAGACTGATAAACGCTATATTTAGGTTTGAGCTTAGCAAAAATGAGACATACGATACTTTTTTCGTAGCGTTACAAATCTTATAAAATCCTATGATTTCTTGCTAAAAAACAATGATTTGGATTGCGATCGCCATACAGTTAATACTTAGTGCAGGTTTGCTGTGGGCTTCATGGCGAGTCTGGATATTCCGCAATGCGCTTGAAGCGACCGTAAAAACTGTGGATGGTTGGACAAAAGCTTGTGAAAATGGCTTACAGGTATCTACCCCTAGTATTGAATTTGCGCGTAACGGTGTTGATATAGCGCGGGAACAATACCAAATATTGCAAAGCCAATTAGAGAAAATCCGTAAATTGCTGTCTGTACTTGTACGTGGTGTATCCTTTTTAGGGAGTCGTTGGCAACAGTCGCGAAAAAGCTCATCGAAAGGTGTGCCAAACTCTCTAAATAAACCAGTCGTCAAGTCAAGTCAAAAGTCGTCAGGCAGCAAGTCGTCAGGGAGCAAGCATAATGTCAAACGGCGCGGGTAAATTTTTTGGTGGATTAATGGTAGGTACAGCGATCGGTGCTGCAGTAGGTATTCTATTTGCACCGCGATCAGGCAAAGAAACTCGTCAAGTTTTGAAGAGATCGGCTCAAGATCTACCTCAGCTAGCCGAAGAATTGGGTTCTAATGTGCAATATCAAGCCGATCGCATTACGGAAAAAGCACAACGTACTATCGATGAGGCTTTGGTTCGTCTACAGGATGCGATCGCTACAGGACAAGAAGCTAGTCGCAAGTTACAAGAAGAATTAGCATTGTCAATGGGCAGTTCAGCAAATAGTTTACTTACGGAAGGCGATCGTGATGTCGCCGATGAAGATGAAGAGTAAGCCCTTAAAACAGTCTTTAGAGAGTAAGCACCTATAGAAAATTATGTCAGAAGCGATCTTTCTGTTGGGTTTATCATTTTTATTGGTGGTCGTTTGTTTGACGATTTTGTTGCTAACGGCAATACCAGCTTTTCAGGAGTTAGCAAAAGCTGCCAATAGCATCATTCGTTTGGCTGACACCTTGACGCGGGAGTTGCCTGCGACACTCGAAGCAATCCGTATGACGGGGCTGGAGTTAAGTGAGCTAAGTGATGAACTCAATCAAGGGGCAAAAAATGCGGGCGAGGCAGTGAAGCAAGTAAATGATGGCATTAAGGGTGTACGTCAAGGTGCTTCTAATGCGACCATCGCTACTAGAAGTGCATTTGCTGGCTTTAAAGCTGGTTTGCAATCTCTTGGTCGTCCCCGCCGCAAAAAGCGATCACCTTCGGAGTTATATCAAGAAAATTTACGCGCTGGTAATTTATCGTCTAAAGAGTTAGATAAAAGTCAAAATGATATTCCTAACCAAGAACGGCGAGTTACTCCTGATGAGATGAGATCTGAAGGTTTTATGGGAGATTTGACACCAGAAGAAGATTAAAAAAACGTGAATTCGATATCACCGTTTGCTGCAAACGGCTATATCGAATTCACGTTTTTAAGTACCTGTGCAGAATAAATTACCCAAACCCGTAAGGTTGTGCCCCGCAGGGGCGCAACCTTACGGGTTTGGGTTTGTAATTAATTATGCCCATCTACTTACTCTTGACAGCGATCGCAAATACCACTGACAGTAACTTCATAGCTATTGACTTTTAAACCTTTGCGGATTTGCTTAAACCCTAATCCTTCAAAAGCATTCCAAACAATATCCTCGATTTCACCACAACAGCTACACCGAAAGTGATGATGAGGCTCCACATTGGCATCATAACGGCAAACCCCCTGCTCTAGTAATACCTCACGTACTAAGCCCGCATCACGTAAGGCCTGAAGTGAAAGATAAACAGTTGCTTGAGAAGAAGTAGGCGCATCTTGATTGAGATCACTCAAGATTTGTTCTGCGGTTGGATGATCTTGGCGATTTAATAAATTTGCATAAACAGCAAAACGCTGAGGTGTAACCCGCAACCCTCTAGATTTCAAGGTTTTGATAATCTGATCCGCTTGTTTCTGCATATAAACTTCCTCCTGATTCTCGCCAAATTACCTGATTACATCCCTATATAGCGTTTATCAGTCTAGTGAAGTAAGGATTAGTTTGCCCACCTTAGGTGGGCAAACTAATCGCTGTATCGCGCTTGCTTGAAAAGCGCTATAAACTGGGCTTACAGCTTTAAAAATTTAGCGATCGGGTTTTAAAAATTTCTTTGAGTAATGAGTTTGCTTAATTACTTGGTCTTTTACTATATCATTTCTATCTAGGAACTACAAATTTATTAAACTTTTTATAAGTATTGAGTAATTATAGCTATTGACTAATTAGTAAATAAGAATTATTCTTAGATGTGTTCAGATAAGTATCAAATCCAGAGAAAAATATGGCAGCTATCGAAACCGTACCAAACGTTGTTTTTAAAACTCGTGTACGTGATGAATCCGTAGAAGGTCCAAATCCCTATCGTTGGGAAGATAAAACTACTCAAGATCTATTTGCTGGCAAAAAAGTAGTGGTTTTCTCCCTACCTGGTGCATTTACTCCTACCTGCTCATCCAACCATTTACCTCGCTATGAAGAACTTTACGAAGAGTTTAAGGGATTAGGTGTTGATGCCGTAATCTGTGTATCTGTTAACGATGCTTTCGTGATGTTCAAATGGGGCAAAGAAATTGGTGCTAAGAATGTATTCTTGTTACCCGATGGTGCTGGCGAATTTACTCGCAAAATGGGAATGTTAGTCGATAAGTCAAATATTGGCTTTGGACTCCGCTCTTGGCGCTACTCCATGCTCGTAAATGATTGCAAAATTGAAAAGATCTTTGTCGAGCCAGGTTTCTCTGACAACTGTCCTACCGATCCTTTTGAAGTCTCTGATGCTGACACCATGTTGGCTTACCTTAAGGGTGCTGAAGCTACAGGTGTATCTGCTCCTCGTCTAGCATTTGTTGGCTAAATTTACATTTTAAACACAAACAAGTTTAGAGAAAGTTTTTCAAACAAGCTTTCTCTAAACTTGTTTCATCTACCCCCTTATATGGAGAAAGCAATGACTACTCTAAATCGTTTAGAACATGTCAACTTATCCTGTCAAGATCTTGAAGCTAGTCAAGTTTTCTATCAAGCCCTATTCCCTGATTGGTATATCCGTGCTGAGGATCGGCACGATCAAAGACCTTGGATTCATTTGGGTAATGACCAGTTTTACATGTGCTTAAATCACACACCAAATTTAAAAAGAGCTCATGAAATCTATGAAAATATAGGTGTGAACCATGTCGGATTTGTGATCAGTGACGGTGAGGAGATCAAAGCTCGACTGGAAGAGCACAAGATAGACTATTACACCCTTGACGCAACCGAAACCAAGCATCGCATTTACGTCAGTGATCCCGATGGTAATGAGATTGAATTAGTTGAATACAATCCAGACTATAGGCTACGTTAATAGTAGCGCCTCTAAAAAATATCATCTTGTAAACTTGCATTGTCATGAAACTCTCTAGCAAAAATCTAAATGAACGCCTTGATACGCTCTACGATGCGATCGTTGTTGGCGGCGGTATGGGTGGACTATCGGCAGCGATCTATTTGGCTCGCTATGGACTCAAGTGCCTAGTTATCGAGAAAGGTAAAGGGCGATCGCTATGGATGCAAGATTTACGTAATTATGTCGGACTTGACCCACATACCCCAGGTCGAGATATTTTAAATCATGCAACCAAAACATCCTTAGATTGGGGAGCCGATCATCTACGTGGCTATGTAGAAGAGGTAACTGAAGAAGGTGAAACCTTTGCGGTGAAAGTGAAAGTAGGCAAAACCAATAGTATTTATCCTATATTTCGTAGCAAGTATGTCATTGCCGCTTCTGGAATTATCGATAACTTGCCTCAATTGGAAGACATGCAGAATGTCTATGACTATGCAGGGTACACGCTTCATGTCTGCATGATCTGTGATGGCTTTGATATGTGGGATCAAAAGGCAGTTTTGATTGCGAATACAGAAGGACAAATTGGTGCTGCCTTTGTATTGAACTGGTTTACTCCCTATATTTCTGTTTTGACCCATGGTCTATGTGAAGTGAGTGACAAGACCAAAGAGAAATTAGCTGAGCATGGCTATCCATTGTATGAAGCCCCGATCGCTAAATTTCACGGTGAAAACCATCAACTGAGCGGTGTGGAACTTATTGATGGCACAATTGTGGAAGCGACTACTGGCTTGGTTGGTATGGGCTCGATCTACCATAACCAATATCTCAAGGGTATCGAAGGTTTGGAATGGGATGGTCAGAATCTGGTCACAAATGATATGTGTAAAACTAGCCACGATCGCATTTTTGCTCTAGGTGATTTAAAGAAAGGGTTAAATCAGGTTTCGATCGCTGTAGCTGATGGAACTTTAGCAGCAACCCAAATTTGGAGAAATATTCGTCGAGCTAGTTCTCCACGTAAATGGGAAGAGAATATTAAAGTTAGTGTTACAGCTTCATAAAGACAGTTAGAAAAGAAAGCCTCGCAATGCGAGGCTTTCTTTTTTAGTTTAATCAATTTTAGCTTGCCCAAATATTTTCTAGATTGAGCGTAAATCCTTGTAAGACATCTTCACCTGAGAGGTTGGATGGCGCTTCGAGGACTTCTACTGCTTGACCGATGCGATAAATGGCAACGCGCTTATTTTCGGGATCGATTAGCCAACCTAACCGACAGCCATTATCCATATATTCTTGCATTTTAATTTGCCCTCTAAGCCATGAATCACTGGGAGAGAGAAGCTCAAGCGCGAAGTCTGGACATATAGGCAGAAATTTTTTGCGCTGTTCTGGAGTAAAGGCATTCCATTTTTCGATAGGAATCCATGCAGCATCAGGGGATCGATCTGCCCCATTGGGTAATGAAAACCCCCCTGAAGAGTCAAAAACCTTTCCAGTAAGGTTTTGCCGATTCCAAATATTAAGATCGGTAGTTAAATCTGAGTTCCAAGAACTGGTTTCACTACCTGTTGGCGACATAATTACGAGTTCTCCACTAGCATTACGCTCTAGTTGCAGATCGGGATTGTTGGCACATATTTGATAAAACTGTTCTCTAGAAACTTGGATTACAGGATCTAAAGTTAAGGTTAATGCACTCATAGCTATATAATCTCCTATGCTAGATCGATTATATAGCTACAGTCACTTGCATTGGCACAAACCTAAGAAGTGAGTGGCGGCAGCGCCGCCACTCACTTCTTAGGTTTGTGCCAATGCAAGTGACTGTCGCTCTATACTCGCTCTAGCATAGGAGATTATATAGCTATGAGTGCATTAACCTTAAC
>JBJTVM010000303.1:0-15108 GCA_046081205.1 Pseudanabaena sp.
AAAACCCAGACAAACAAAGGCGGCGCATCGCGCCGCCTTTGTTTGTCTGGGTTTTGGTTTGTCCTAGCTATCTCTTTCATTGTTGTATAGGGAACATTTGCACATTTTTGCAATAAATAAATTGCTACGATAAAAATTAAAATTTCACCATTGTAGCCTTTATCAGGCTAGTAAAGTACAGGTTTGTTTTCCCAACTTCGGTGGGTACACTAACCTGTGTAACGCTCTTGTTTGAAAAACGCTATAAGATTTTTTACTGTATTTTAATTGTCATAGCCGATTATCAAGAATCATGGTTCAGAAGCTTTGATATACTTAGCGCAAAATAAGCATTATAAATTCCTATTAGTTCTTAGATTACTCATACACTTGTCTCTAATGCTCTATCAAAATTTGCCATCACCATAAGCCTTGTCAACTATAAACAAACTGTAGTTATGAGTGAATTTTCATCTACATCTAGATTAGATCCTGACGGATACGAACCATCAAATGGTGCAAGAATTAGTAGTTTAGATAACCATTCAAGTATTGAAATGGAAAAATTCAGATCAAGGATGTTGATCTGCTCAGAAATTTTGCAAAGTATACGTCAGTACGATAGTCAGCGCGATAGCATCGAAAAAACTTTTCAAGCAATCACTACAAAGCTACTAAATTTAATTCAGGCAGTTCATGTCTCTATTTATAAACTAAATAAAATTGCCAATCTTCGCAGTGGAATAGGAATCAGTGGCAAGATTATTGCAGAGGCGATCGCACCACAATGTCAGCCTTGTTCGCAATTTCAGATTGAGAATATTCTGAGGGAAGAATATGGGTGGGGGCAAGATACTACGGGACAAATTCTTGATCTCTACACATCGGGGATCACTAGATGTGAGATTAACTTAGCGGAAGTATTTGCAGGTAAGGTTTATTTACTTGTGCCGATTATATTGTCAAATCAAGAGCCAGAGAATTCATTATGGGGATTTTTGACAGTTCAACAATGTACAACTTTGGGTGGGGAGTCTTTTCAAAATTCATGGCACCAAGATGATGTGCTGATGCTACAGCAAATAGCCATGCAGATCGAGATTATTTTACAACAAGAAAATCGTAGTGCCAGTTTGCTAGAGCAGGTAAATGAGGCAGAGCAATCCTATGCAGCTTTGTATCGATGGATGGAGAATTATCGTTATTTGGTGGAGCAGATTCCCAATGTAAGTTATGTCTCACCGATCGCGAACACTTCAGAATTTGCCTATATCAGTCCGCAATTACAGACACTTTTAGGTGTATATCCTTCCAAATGGGATGCAGGTTTCTTTGATGCTTGGGCTGAGTATATGCATCCTGACGATCGCGATCGCGTGTATCAAAAGGTTCGCCACACCATCGAAACAGGAGAGCCTCTCTGTTGCGAATATCGAATGATTGCTAGTAATGGCAAAATTATTTGGTTACGTGACACTGCTGAACTTGGTTTGGCAACGGATGGAAAAACTCAAGTTTTACGTGGTTCTGCCTTTGACATAAGCGATCGCAAAGCAATTGAACAAAATTTACAAAAGAGTGAATCACTATTAGCCGAAGCTCAACAAGTTGCCCATATTGGAAATTGGGAATGGAATATTTTGATAGATGAAATTACTTGGTCACAGGAACTATATCGTATTTTTGAGCGCGACCCTGCATTAGGGCCTCCTAAATATGAAGATGTATTGCTACTGTTCGTAGCCAAAGATCGAGAAACTCTTAATCAAGCTGTTCAGAGAGCAATCAATACAGGTGAATCTTATCACCTTGATTTGCGAAGACAAAAATCTGATGGGTCGTTCTGCTATATAGAATTATTCGGTCATGCAGAGTTTGACGATCATGGACAAGTGAGCAGGCTGTATGGAACTGCCCAAGACATTAGCGATCGCAAACTTGCAGAGGCTAAATTGCTTCAGAATGAAGCCTTACTCAAGTTAACGATCGCTAATGTGCCAGTGGGAATCGCCACTTTCAATTTAGAAGGTAAGTTTTTGATGGTAAATCAAGTCTTCTGCCAAATATTTGGGTATACCGAAGCAGAATTACTGAATATGAGAAAATTCGATCTTACTCATCCCAATTCTGTTGAAAAAACATTAACGACTCTCAATCGCTTAATTGCGAATGAATCAACAAGTGTCGTACTAGAAAAACAATACATTCATAAAAATGGTCATGCGATTGATGTGATTAGTCGATTTGGACTAGTGCGAGATGAAAATGGCGAGCCAATTCAATTTGTAGCAAGTGTAGAAGATGTAACTGAGCGCAAGCAAACTGAAGCCAAATTAGCGGCGGCGCAAGTAGCCGAATTGTCGAACAAAGCAAAAAGTGAATTTCTTGCGGTCATGAGTCATGAACTGCGAACTCCAATGAATGCTGTAATTGGGATGACCGAGATTTTAGGAAACACCAGCCTATCTCGTCAACAACAGCAATATGTAGCGGCAATCCGCCAAGGTGGTGAAGTTTTGCTATCAGTAATCAATAATATTCTCGATTTTTCACGGATTGAGTCGGGACATTTAGAAATTGAAGAGAGTCCTTTTAGACTTCAACAATGTATTGAGGAAGTACTTGAACTGATGTCATCACGTACGGCTGAGAAGTTCATAGAATTAGTCACATTTGTGAGTCTAGATGTGCCACAACAGTTGCTTGGAGACTGTACACGCTTACGCCAAATCCTCGTAAATTTAGTGAGCAATGCTATTAAGTTTACCGAATCTGGGGAAGTTGTCATTACGGTAAATTCGCGATTAATTGATCGTGAGACTAATACTTACGAGTTGAGGTTTAATGTACGCGATACAGGAATAGGTATTGCCCCAGAAGCGATCGCCAAACTTTTTAGAGCCTACAGTCAAGCTGATAACTCGATTACACGGCAATATGGTGGGACTGGTTTGGGACTGGTCATTTGCAAGCAACTCTGCGAACTAATGGGTGGTGAAATTGGGGTGAGTAGCAACGTTGGGGAAGGCTCAACCTTCAGTTTCTCTATCAAAGCTCGTGCCATCGCTGAGGATACTGACAACACATATTTGCTCTTGCCAGAACTAATAGGCAAGAGAGTTTTAAACGTTAACATTAATTCGACACTTCAGCAAGCGATCGCCCTATATGCTAAACCATGGCAGATGCGCGTACAGGCTGCTTACTCAGCTGCCGAAGCACTGCAAGCTCTGACAACATCAAGCTTTGATGTTGTTTTAATTGATAAACAACTCAAAGAGGCAGATGGTTCTCAAATTGATGGTTTAGAACTTGCCAACAATATTCAACAGGTTTTTCCTGAGTTAAATTTAATTCTGTTAACTCCTGTAAATATCAACCTCAATGAAAATAACAATGTCAAATTAGCTTGCTTTAGAGATTACATCACTAAGCCCATATCGGTATCAAAGCTCTTTCAGGCTTTTTCCAATGTTTTTAGTGGCAAAGCCACAACATTTCCTCAATGCATAACTAATATGGGTTCTCAATCCTTATATACAAGCGATGAGATTTTGCAGGACGAGAATTTTGCTAATTGTTATCCATTGAAAATTTTGGTTGTAGAAGACAATCCTGTCAATCAGAAAATCCTACTGTTGATGTTAGAAAGTTTGGGCTACAGAGCAGATTCTGTGGATAATGGACAGAAGGCTATTAATGCAGTCTCCAGTCAAGCTTACGATCTCATCTTTATGGATATCCAACTGCCAATCATGGATGGTTTGACTTCAAGCCAAAGTATCCGTCAGTTACCAACTAAGCAACCTTGGATTATTGGTCTATCAGCAAATGCCTTCTCAGAATCTCGCAATTCAGCCCTAAGTGCAGGCATGAATGACTATCTCACAAAGCCTCTAAAAATCACAAGTTTAATAGCAGCACTACAAAGAATCCCAATCCAGCAAAATCCTATTATTGATCATAGTCAACCTCCAATTGACTTGTCAGTTCTATCAAGTTTAGAAGACTCCGTAGGTACTGATAACTTAGATGAATTAATCAATGTCTATTTAGAACATTCAGCTCAAGCGATCGCTACGATGAAATCTGCTTTTCAGACTAAAGACTTTGGGAAGATGGAAGCCCACAATCATTCCCTTAAAGGCGGAAGTGCTACCTTTGGAGCTACGCAGCTTTCTAGTTCCTGCCAAGCCCTAGAGTCTATATGTAAGATATTAATCAGGTCAAATACACATACCGAAGAAGATATCAACAAAATTGCTATTCTCTTAGAAAATATAGAAGCTCAATATAACTACGTATATCAAACCTTCCAAACCAGAAGCTTTGACTCACTACTGTTTTAACGTCAATTCGGCGAACGCGCAAAATTGTGAAAATCGCTCTGCGATTTTCACAATTTTGCGCCATTTGTGCCGCGCTTCGCGCGGCTCAAATGGCGAATTGACGTTAAAGCGAAGCTTTTCTTAAAAATGAGTTTGTCCTGTTTGCAGATTCCATAAACCTGCATAGATTCCATCGCGTGCGACTAGCTGATCATGAGTTCCCATCTCCACTACTCTTCCTTGATCCATCACATAAATACGATCCGCATTGCGAATAGTGGATAGACGATGAGCGATCGCGATCGTTGTGCGATTTTTGGTAATTCGATCTAAAGACTTTTGGATCGCCGCTTCCGTTTCATTATCAACTGCCGAAGTTGCTTCATCTAGAATTAAAATCGGTGGATTGCGTAACACTGCACGGGCGATCGCAATACGCTGTCTCTGCCCACCTGATAACTTTTGACCACGCTCACCGACGATCGTATCGTAACCCTTGGGCAAGGTTTGAATGAAGTCGTGGGCTTCTGCAATTTTGGCTGCTTCGACAATCTGCTCCACATCCGCCCCAAAGGAGCCGTAGGCAATATTTTCTAAAACTGAACCATGAAATAGAAATACATCTTGGCTCACCCAGCCCATACAAGAACGTAGCGATCGCAGTTCTAAGTCACGAATATCAATGTGATCAAGCAAGATATTTCCTGATTGAATTTCATATAAACGCAGGAGTAGCTTCACCAAAGTACTTTTGCCCGAACCTGTCGCCCCGACAATCGCAGTAGTTTTATGGGCAGCAATTTCTAAAGATAGATCTTCTATAATTGGGAAGTTAGCAGCATAGCCAAAGGTGACATTTTTTAATTGGATATCGCCAGTAACTACGGAGTTTAGTAACTTTGAGCCTGAATGAATAGCGATCAGTGTATCTAACAAATCGAGGATACGATTGGTCGAAGCCATTGCCCTTTGATATTGATCGAGAGTTTCACCTAAGCGCGTGAGTGGCCATAAAAGCCGCTGAATTAGATAAATCATCACGGAGTAATTGCCCACCGACAGCCTATTTGCCTGTACTTCTAAGCCACCATAATAGAGAATGGCAATAAATCCCATGAAGATCAAAATCCTAATTAAAGGAACAAATGCCGCACTATAGGCGATCACCTTGCGATTACTTTGACGATATTGATTACTCTCCTTCTCTATCCGTTTACGTTCATAGGCTTCTGTGACAAAAGCCTTAATTGTCGTAATCCCGCCAATATTATTCGATAGCTGCCCGTTCAGCAGTCCCACTTTTTCTCGAACTTCCGCATAGCGTGGCGCAAGGAATTTCTGAAACCAAATTGAACCCCATAGAATAAATGGCATTGGCGACAGCGCTAACCAAGCTACATTCGGGGTAATCACAAAGAAAGCGCCACCAATTAACAAAATAGTCGCCGAAACTTGAATTACTTCATTTGCGCCACCGTCAAGAAATCGCTCTAATTGATTAACATCATCACTCAAAATTGACATCAATCCACCCGAACTCCGCTCCTCAAAAAAGGCTAGTTCTAAATCTTGTAAATGCTGATAAGCATCAAGGCGCAAGTCATGCTGGATCGTCTGAGCAAGGTTACGCCATTGCAGCGCATAGGCATACTCAAAAATCGACTCCAAGCCCCAAATCACTGCACTGATAGCTGAAAGTACTAGCAACTGGGCTGCTAATCCTTGGACACCAAAGGGATTAGCCCAAAAGTTCTCTTTTTGAAGCACCAAGTCGATCGCTGCCCCAATCAGAACTGGTGGAGCCAAATCGAAGAATTTATTTAAAATCGAACAAGTTGTTGCTGTCCAAATCTGTTGGCGGTAATTTCGGGCATAACGAGTCAGTCGGATAAACGGATGAACATTAGACATGGGATGTAAATAGTTAGGAGCTACTGCGTGGATACTCAGCTAATACTTGTTTGAGGTATTTGCCAGTATAGGATTTTTTGACCTTGGCGACCTGTTCGGGAGTACCCTCAGCGATAATCTCCCCACCGCGATCGCCTCCCTCTGGACCTAGATCAATCACCCAATCAGCACAGCGAATCACATCCAGATTATGCTCAATCGTAATGATGCTATTGCCCTTATCCACAAGGCGCTGCATGACATCTAACAATTTATGAACATCGTAAAAACTTAAGCCTGTAGTCGGTTCATCAATTAAATATAAAGTTTTACCCGTAGCCCGACGCGCTAGTTCTGTGGCAAGCTTCACCCGCTGAGCTTCACCCCCTGAGAGAGTGGGCGCGGACTGCCCAAGACGCACATAGCCTAAACCCACATCTACCAGCATTCCTAATTTGGTATGAGCAGAGGGAATATTCTCAAAGAAATGCATCGCTTCTTCGATGGTCATATCTAACACATCAGCGATCGTCTTATCTTTGTACTTAACCTGTAGAGTTTCACGGTTATACCTTGCGCCTTTGCAGACATCGCACTGCACATAGACATCGGGCAAAAAGTTCATCGAGATAACATTCACACCCTGCCCAGAACAAGCTTCACAACGCCCACCTTTAACATTGAAGGAAAACTGCCCAGCCTTGTAACCTCTGGTTTTTGCCGCCGTTGTCAGTGCAAAGGTCTCACGGATGACATCAAATAGCCCCGTATAGGTGGCAGGATTAGATCTGGGTGTGCGTCCAATTGGCGATTGATCGATGACAATGAATTTATCGAGATGCTTCAGTCCCTTAACTTCGTCAATACCTTTAGGGACTGGCACTTTACGCGAAAAATTATGCTCAAGGGAGTGGTGGAGTAAATCATTAATTAAGGTGGATTTACCTGAGCCTGATACACCTGTAATACATACCAATTTCCCTAGAGGAATCTGGACATTGATATGTTTAAGATTATTCAGATGGGCATTACAGATTTCAAGATGTTTTCCATTGCCCTCGCGCCGTTCCATAGGTGTAAAAATCTGTTTTTGTTTGGAGAGATATGCACCTGTGAGAGATTCAGAGTTTTGCTCGATTTCTTTAACACTACCCTGTGCCACGATCCTACCACCATGCACTCCCGCCCCAGGACCAATATCGACGAGATAGTCTGCAGCACGAATTGTTTCCTCATCATGCTCTACTACGATCAGAGTATTACCAAGATCTCGCAGTTTGGTTAATGTGGCTAGTAGTCGTGAGTTATCGCGTTGATGGAGTCCAATACTCGGCTCATCCAATACATAAAGAACACCTGTTAAACCTGAACCAATCTGGGTCGCAAGGCGAATACGTTGGGCTTCTCCACCAGAGAGGGACATGGTAGAGCGATCAAGGGTCAGATAGTCCAAACCTACATCTAACAGGAATTGCAGTCTTGCTTCTATTTCTTGCAATACCCGATCGCCTATTTGACGAGTTCGCGTATCAAGGTCGAGATTTTTTAAGCGATCAAGACAAGTCCCAATCGGCACTGACACAAAATCGTTAATGTTATAGCCACCAATCCGAACAGCGAGAGATTCTGGCTTCAGTCTTGTGCCATGACAGGTTGAGCAGGACTCTTCGATCAGATAATTTTCCAGTTTCTGCTTTTGGGATTCTCCTGCTTCTTTGTATTGCTGCTCAAGCATAGTGATCACCCCTTCATAGCGTTTGTAATATCCCTCACCGCGATCGCGATAGAGCGAGTCTGGTTTAATTAAAATCTTCTCAGTAGTGCCATGCAGAATAATATCAATCTGAGCCTGAGATAGCTTTTCCCAAGGTGTGGTAATTTCAAAACCAGCATATTCGCCCACACTAGATAGGAGCGAAATATAGTAGGTATGGGTTTTGTCTGCCCAAGGTGCGATCGACGCATAAACAGGTAAAGACGGATCGGGAACTAACAGATCAGGATTGAAGGTTTTAATGCTTCCCAATCCATGACAAGCTGGACAAGCACCATAGGGAGAGTTAAAGGAGAACATACGTGGCGATAGTTCTTCCATAACTGCGCCATGCTCAGGACAGGCAAAATTTTCTGAGAAAGTTAGAATGTTGCTCCCCTCTCCCTCTGGGAGAGTGGTTGGGGGTGAGGGTAAAAGCTCCACCATCGCAATCCCTTCGGCGCGTTTTAAACAAGTTGCAAGGGAATCGGTTAATCTTTCTTGAATATCATCTTTGCGAACTAGGCGATCGACCACAATTTCAATATCATGGAGTTTGTTTTTATCCAGTTCGATATTGTCACTCAGTTCACGTACTTCTCCATCAATGCGAACTCGCGCAAAACCTTCACTGGCTAAACTTGACAATAATTTCTTATGAGTTCCCTTTTTGCCACGAATTACAGGCGCTAGTAGTTGAAACTTAGTGCGATCGCTAAGCTCCATAATCGAGTCCACCATCCGATCAATGGTTTGGGGTGCAATATTGCGATCGCAAATCGGACAATGGGGAGAACCCGCCCGACCAAACAGCAACCGCAAATAATCATAAATCTCCGTAACTGTCCCAACCGTTGAGCGGGGATTATGGGAAGTTGATTTTTGGTCAATGGAAATTGCAGGACTCAAGCCCTCAATATAGTCCACATCAGGCTTATCAACCTGCCCCAAAAACTGACGAGCATAGGCGCTCAGGGACTCGACATAACGGCGTTGTCCTTCAGCAAAAATCGTGTCAAAGGCTAGGGATGATTTACCAGAGCCAGATACTCCTGTAAACACGATCAGCCGATCGCGGGGAATTGTGAGATCAACATTCTTAAGATTGTGCTGTTTAGCACCCCTGACATGAATATGAGTATGGTCTGGCATTTGATCGCGATTATGCTTTAGCTAGCGTAAAGATTTGTTACTAGTGTAGGCGATCCATGAGATTTTGTTCGCGTCACCAATTTGCTTCAGCAATTCTCATGATGAAACCGATTTTGGTGTTCCCAGCGCTGAAGGCTCTGGAAACACCAAAATCGGTTTTTTGAAAGTCCGCCAACGGCGGGCTTTCAAAAAACCGATTTTGATAATGAGAATTGCTAATTTGCTTATGAGCCAATCCTTGCCAGCACAAAGGGTGGTATTACCAAACTTGTAAATTCTTTCTCTTTATTGGCATTCCAAGCACTAAGTTCTTCAGCCGTGGGGTGACGTAACCAACCATCCTCAATCCATGATTGGACTAATACTGTATTGTCTTCAGTTAGTGCCAGCCCTACATCAACGATATCTAGCTTTGCTCCAACTAAAATTACTCTAGCTCTAGCCGCATGGGGAGATAACCATTCCCATAGAGCTACATCTACCATTTCCTCTAAATCTTTTCTTGAATTACTCACTAAAATTCCTCATCTTCATCAACTACATTATCAGTACTGATAATTTCCAAATACTTTGCCTTGATCGCTTTCACGTCTTGCCATGTTAACCACTTGGGGCTACCTTGCTCGCGGCTCTGATTTCGCAACAAATAAGAGGGATGGAAGATTGGCATTACTAATCGTCCTTCCCACTCATACCATTTGCCACGCACCTTAGTAATTCCTAATTTTTCGCCCAATATTGATTTGAGTGATGTAGCTCCCGTCAACAGAATAATTTTTGGATCGACGAGACGAATTTGCTCTAGAAGGTAGGGCTTACAGGTTGTTGTTTCTACTTCGGTAGGGACACGATTGTTGGGCGGGCGGCATTTGACTGTATTGCAAATGTAAACATCTTTGGTTGTGTCAAATCCCACTGATTCCAGGATTTTGTCTAAAAGCTGTCCCGATTTACCAACAAAGGGCAGTCCAGACAGATCTTCCTGCTCACCAGGGGCTTCTCCGATAATCAAAATTTTGGCATTGCGATCGCCTCTTTCGACAACCACATTAGTCCGAGTGGGGGCAAGGGGGCATTTTTGACAGTTGCAAGCTGCTTCCTTTAATGCATCTAAACTGTCGAATTGCTCACTTGCTGGCAATGTCGTCTCAGGGGGTGGGCTAGTATTTTTAGTAGAACGTGCAGTTTTTTTTGCAGGTGGAGCTTCAGCAGTTCCATCTGCATGGGGAAGCTCTACCAAAGGAACCTCCGACGGAGTTAGATCAAATAGGCTCATTTGTTCTTTGTCAGTCATAGACAGGATATGCGCCCCAAATCAGTACTTATTGCTAATATCTTACTACCAAAATAAACTACCAAAGTAAAATGGCTACGCCATTTTTGTTTTTTAAAACCCTTACTGGGTTTGGTTTTCAATTTAACGGGAATTTCGATATCGCCATTTGGGGCATGCTTTGCACGTCTCAAATGGCACAAAACCCTGCATCTAGACCTTCGACATTACTTGCTCAAGCACTGCATTTCTTGCCCATTTATCAGCTTCGAGAATATCTTCAAGCTCTGGCTTAGAAACACATTTATGCCGATCGCATACATATTTAATCAAATCTGCAATCTGGACATAACGAATTCGCTCTTGGAGGAATAATTCCACCACTTGCTCATTAGCAGCATTTAGCACTGCAGGCATGGTTCCACCTGCACGACCTGCTGCATAGGCTAGTTCCATACAAGGATATTTTTGGTGATCGGGTTCGCGGAAGGTGAGTGTACCGCATTTGACTAGATCAAGGCGTTCCCATTGGGTCGGAATGCGATCGGGATAAGAGAGGGAATAGAGCAGGGGCAAGCGCATATCAGGAATTCCCAGTTGCGCGAGTACGGAAGTATCTTCCAATTCAATTAGAGAATGAATAATGCTTTGGGGATGGATCACAATCTCGATCTGGTCATAATCTACACCAAAGAGATAATGGGCTTCGATCACTTCTAATCCCTTATTCATCAGGGTTGCTGAGTCGATTGTGATCTTCTTACCCATTGCCCAGTTAGGATGCTTGAGGGCATCAGCGACGGTGACAGATGCTAGCTCCTCAGTTGGGCGATCGCGAAATGCACCACCTGAAGCTGTGAGAATAATCCGTCGCAGTCCTCCTTCAGGAACGCCTTGTAAGCATTGAAAAATTGCTGAATGTTCAGAATCCGCAGGCAATAACTTCACGCCATGTTTTTTTACCAATGGACCAACCACCTCACCACCTGCGATTAAAGTCTCTTTATTCGCCAGTGCTATATTTTTCCCTGCTTTAATCGCGGCAATCGTGGGCAATAGTCCTGCACAGCCAACGATTCCTGTTACTACTGCCTCCGAGTCTCCATAGGCTGCCACAGTTTCCACACCCTCGGCTCCTGCTAATAAGATTGGCTTCACAGCAAGGTCAGCGATCGCCTCTTTTAGTTCCATGAGTTTGGACTCATTAGCGATCGCCACAATTTCAGGTTGAAACTGGCGAATTTGTTTTGCCAAAAGATCAATATTTCCCCCAGCCGTCATCCCTACAATCTGAAATTTCTCAGGATACTCCGCAACAATATCCAGCGTTTGAGTGCCAATCGAGCCAGTGGAGCCAAGTAGAGTAATACGTTTCATAGGAAGCAGCTTTTTAATATTGATTATTTAATAATCAAAGTCTTGCATAGTTTTTTGAGTGATCGCTAGTCAAAGTCGAAATTTATGGTGATCGCTAGTCAAAAGCAAAAGCCCTAAGATATTTTCATCTCAAATTTGTAGAATGAGGCTATTTTTTTACTGCGATAATTACTCATAACAGTTCACAGAAGTATGGCTACACTTCTGTGAATTAAAACCAAACCCTGCAAGGGTTTTGAAAGCACAAAATGACAAAGCCATTTTGTGCTTTAGCATCATTAGGGTTAGGGCAAACTAAATCTAGATCAAAATATGGTGATGTTATGGGTTTTAAAAAGCTTATTTTTTGTCCTAGATGTGGATTGATTCAGCAGCCTACAGTTAACAATCCTCGCTTTGGTTTACCGCCTACAGGTGGGGATTATGAATGGGTGGAAACTAGTATGATGGTTAGCTGCTGCGGATGTAAACATGAGTTTGAAATCAGAATTCAAATTGATATTGAAACAGGAAATTGGAATCAGGTTAGTTATTTTCCCTATCCAGACAATCCTTCTTTATTGATATACGCAATGATTCATAAGTATTTAATGAATAAATATTTTTATATTTTAAAAATCACAGACTCTCTCGCATCTCTCAATCAAATTTATCAAGATTTTCAGGGTGAAAATCCTAATGAAAATAATGTTCTGATGGCTAAAATTAATTCAGAAGGTGTCTGGCAGATCGACGATCAGCTTATTCATAAAAGAGAAAAATATGACTTGTTATCATATCCTATCTATCCAATGGGATTTGTTTATTGAATTTTGTCCATAGTAATGAAACATTCGACGAACGCGCAAATGGCTATACAGCCCATTGAGGTTTTGAGTAGTACAGAAATATTTTTGAAAGTGGCGCGAAGCGCCACTTTCAAAAATATTTCTGGGTTTTAAGTAAGCGCAAAGCTCTGAAATACCAATGGTGACACTTCTGTGAATTGGTATAAATTAGCAGACCCCAATAAATTTTGCGATCGCTCTACTATCGATCCAAAGACGGATTCTACTTTGACTTGGACAGATTCTAGACCGCTTGCGTTAAGATTAGTTAATTAAATCATTCGTTCTTGGCAAAATCGTCTAGGAACACCTCTATTGATGGAGCAGTAGTAGTGAAAAGCAATAATAAAAACGACAATAATAATAAAAAGTGGAAAAATTTTGGTTTATACGCACTGCTGGGCATTGTTGTTATTACCTTAGGGACAACCTTGCTCGATAGTCAGCCACCTACCCAAGGCGAATGGCGCTATAGCAAGCTACTCGAAGAAATCAGAAAAAAACCTGCTGGTGTCTCCAGAATCACTCTTAGCCCCGATCGCACTTTTGCGGAAGTAACAGTCCCAGGTGGTCCCGAAGGCAAGAAAAAAGTTCGCGTAAACCTACCTAACGACCCTGAGTTTGGCAAAGTTGTTCAAGAAAACAAAATTGAACTTGATGTTGCTCCTCGTCGTACCGACGGTGCTTTAGTCCAAACCTTGAGCAGCCTAATTTTGCCAATTTTGCTATTAGTCGGTTTGTTTTTCCTACTACGTCGTGCTCAATCTGGCCCTGGCAACCAAGCCATGAACTTTGGTAAGTCCCGCGCCCGCGTGCAGATGGAGCCTCAAACCCAAGTCACCTTTACTGATGTAGCTGGTATTGAGCAAGCTAAATTTGAACTTACTGAAGTTGTAGACTTCCTCAAAAATCCCGATCGCTTTACCGCAGTCGGCGCGAAAATTCCTAAAGGCGTACTCCTCGTTGGACCTCCTGGAACAGGTAAAACCCTACTAGCCCGTGCTGTTGCTGGTGAAGCTGGTGTGCCTTTCTTCAGTATCTCTGGTTCGGAATTTGTAGAAATGTTCGTCGGTGTCGGTGCATCCCGTGTGCGTGACCTGTTCGAGCAAGCTAAATCCAATGCTCCTTGTATCGTCTTCATCGATGAAATTGATGCTGTTGGTCGTCAACGTGGTGCTGGTTTAGGTGGTGGTAACGATGAGCGCGAGCAAACCTTAAACCAATTGCTCACCGAAATGGATGGCTTTGAAGGTAACACAGGTATTATCATCGTTGCGGCAACCAACCGTCCTGACGTATTGGATGCAGCATTGCTTCGTCCTGGTCGCTTTGATCGCCAAGTTGTAGTTGATCGCCCAGACTTCGCAGGTCGTCTCGAAATCCTTGGAGTCCATGCACGCGGTAAGACACTATCAAAGGATGTCGATCTCGAAAAAATTGCCCGTCGTACCCCCGGATTTACAGGTGCTGACTTATCTAACCTATTAAATGAAGCTGCCATTCTTGCTGCTCGTCGCAACTTGACCGAAATCTCCATGGATGAAATCAATGATGCTGTTGATCGCGTCTTGGTTGGACCTGAGAAAAAAGATCGCGTCATGAGTGAAAAGCGTAAAGAATTAGTTGCTTACCATGAAGCTGGTCATGCTCTGGTTGGAGCATTGATGCCTGACTATGACGCGATCCAAAAGGTAACGATCATTCCTCGCGGTCGTGCTGGTGGTTTGACATGGTTCTTACCTACTGAAGAGAGAATGCAAAGTCGTGCTTACTTGCAGAACCAGATGGCAGTTGCCCTTGGTGGTCGCATCGCTGAAGAAATTGTTTTTGGTGATGAAGAAGTTACTACTGGTGCATCCAGTGACCTTCAACAAGTTGCATCGATCGCTCGTCAAATGGTGATGCGTTTCGGTATGAGTGAGAAGCTTGGGCCTGTTGCTCTCGGACGCTCAAATGGCAATATGTTCCTTGGTCGTGACATTGCTGCTGAGCGTGACTTCTCCGAGGAAACTGCTACAACTATTGATGAAGAAGTTGGCATTTTAGTAGCTGATGCTTATAGCCGTGCCAAGCAACTTCTCGTTGATAATCGTCATGTTCTTGATAAGATTGCCCATGATTTGATTGAACGCGAAACCGTTGATGCTGAAGAGCTTCAGCAAATCTTGGAAACTAGTGATTTGAAGTTAGCCGCAGCTTTTTAATCAAAATTGACTTAAATTAATCTCTACAAAAAGCAGACGATATATCGTATTGTCTGCTTTTTTATGTTTTTCTTGAAAACCTAAGCTGTTATTTTTGGTTAATCTAACGTGTCGATATAGCCATTTGCGCCGCGCTTCGCGCGGCGCAAATGGCGCAAAATGGTAAAAATCGCAGAGCGATTTTTCCCATTTTGCGCATTCGTCGAATTGACGTTAATCTAAGTAGCTTCCAAAAGAAACAGCTTAGGTTTTCAAGAAAAACATAAAAAAGCAGACAATACGATATATCGTCTGCTTTTTGTAGAGATTAATTTAAGTCAATTTT
>JBJTVM010000304.1:0-11592 GCA_046081205.1 Pseudanabaena sp.
GGCGGTTGTCGGTGCTGGTGATCCAGTTGCAAAATTGATCCCACAGTGATGCGCTTTCGCGTCTTTGTACTGCTGTTGTCATTTTCTTATGATTGCGGTGAGATAATGATTTATATATTTGGCTTTTGCCAGTAAATAAACATTATCTCCTTTGTTGAGTTTTGTAAAGTGTTTAGAACCCGAATCAGTCTGTAGAGATATCCACTAGATCTCAGCTACTCTCTAAGAGGGAGATTGATAACATAAACGTCAATATTGCAACGCCGTAAAATGCTAGAACAAATTACGCCATTAATTCTTACTTATAATGAGGCTCCCAATATTAGCAGGACATTAGAGTGCTTAACTTGGGCAAAAAGAATTGTTGTCATTGATAGTTTTAGCGATGATCAAACTCTAGAAATCTTAGCGAGCTATCCAGTGGTAGAAGTTTATCAACGTCAGTTCGATACACATACTTTGCAATGGAACTATGGCTTGATGCACATAAATACGGAATGGATATTCTCTCTTGATGCAGACTATATCCTATCTAAAGAATTAATCAGAGAAATACATCTTCTATTTGACAGACCAAACTTTAATTTATTAGATGGATATTTTGCAAAATTTCGGTACTGTGTATTTGGGAAGTCCTTACGAGGCACATTATTACCACCTCGACAGGTTTTATTTCGGAAAAATAAAGCTATTTATATTGATGATGGTCATACGCAACTTCTAAGATTACATGGCAAATCGGGC
Organism: Pseudanabaena sp.; assembly: GCA_046081205.1. GTDB lineage: Bacteria > Cyanobacteriota > Cyanobacteriia > Pseudanabaenales > Pseudanabaenaceae > Pseudanabaena. The sequence goes on from JBJTVM010000304.1 coordinate 745, forward strand.
AACCTTCAAGCTTGTATCTATCATGACGATCGCAAGTCATTAAGTCGTTGGCTACAGTCTCAAGATCGGTATTTACTAATTGAAGCTCAGAAGTTATTGACTACTCCAAATAATGAGCTAAGTTTTGGCGATCGCCTTCGCAAGCAAAAGATAATTGCGCCAATAGTTGTTTTGTTTTACTGCCTAATTATTAAAGGTGGAATTTTGGATGGTTGGGTAGGCTGGTATTACGCTTGGCAAAGAACATTAGCTGAAACTTTATTGGCAATTCGCTTAATTGAATTGGAACGCCATAAATAAAAGGTGGCGCTTTGTGCCGCCTTTTTGTGTCGCTTTTTATTTATGGATTTTGGCGATTGTTATACTTTTGAGCGGTGGTAGTGGTGGGCATTACACCATCAGTGTTAGGGGACGCTACTTCAGACGGATCGAGGAGCTTAATCGTCACTTGATTATTTTTGATCCAGCCCTGTTTTCTCAGTAGCATTTCTTGAGACTTTCCAGAATTTAGAGTTTGAGGTAATTTTTCTCGTAAGCCATTTACCCGTTGCTCAGCAGAGTTTACCTCGGTTGTAATCTCATCAAGACCATCTTTTTGTGAGGACTGATAGGGCAGTAATCTAGTGATCGCCGCGATCGCTGCAAGAGATAGAGCCACATTCACAGCAATTACAACAATTGACTCAACTGCTTTTGCTCGACAATATTTCTCTCTTTTGCGTTGGACATTCTGAGCAACTGCTTCACTGTAGTTGCTAGCACCATTGAAAGAAGCAATATTGCTAGAGGCAGAATGGTTACTGCGCGAATGCATACTCACAACATCATTTCGCCCATATTGACCCTGCGATCGCAGGGCTTGTTTAGGTGCTGAAAAATGTGTAGATAAGTCTCGTTTGGCAACCATTCGCAACCTCTAGGGTGTAAAAATAGATATTATGAGGACTAGGAATTCGGACTAAGAGTTAGAAAGGGCAGAACCCAATATAACTGCCAATACTGCGGGAACTAGTGCAACTCCCAAAGCTGAGAAAAGTTGAAAATCTGAAAGATTCATATAATATCTCCTCGATACAGTTCTTAATTTCGATCTTAACAATACACTGTCATATCAAAAATTGACTAGCCGTTAAAACAAATAAAAACAAATAAAAACAAAAAAGGACATGTCATGTCCTTTTTTGTTTTTAACGTGAATTCGATACAGCCATTTGCGGCTTGCGAAGCACGTTGCAAATGGCGGACTGACGTTTTTTATTTGACTTGGCAATCTAGGATAAACTGCTGAATGCGATCGCAGGTTTCAGGACGAATCTCGTGGGACATCTCATATTCTTCATACTCTACGGTTACACCTAGCCGCTCAAAGACCTCTCTTGTATTACGAGCCACACTGATAGGAACAACTGTATCTTGCGTACCGTGAGCAATCAAAATAGGCGGAAATGATACATCTGTAAGTTCTTGTAATTCTTCTTCTGTTATATGCAAATATCCGCTTAGAGCGATCAATCCTGCTAAGGGAAATGCTAAACCCACATCTAAAGTCATTGCTCCTCCCTGAGAAAAACCTAGTAAAAATGTTTTCTCTAGAGGCTGTCCTGTCATTGCTGGTAGATCCTCGAGAAACTGGCTGAGCAGTTCGCAGCTTTTGGCTAAACCCTCAGTATCAAGACTTTGGAGGTCGTACCACATTTTGCCATTGGGCATCGGGTGGTTAAAGGGAGCCTCAGGGCAAATCCATTGATAATTGCGGAGTCCAACCATAGGCGCAAGCGAGATCAGATCATCACAGTTTGCGCCCCATCCATGCAGTGCGACGATCACACCAAGGGCATTAGGATTAGGTAATTGTGAAGGAAGCGATCGGTAATTTAAGGTCATGAGCAAAATTATATATTCTTATAGCGATCGCCTTATTTATGGCATCAAACCATAGTTCTTAGCAAAATCCAATGAAATATCGGGAAGTTTACGCAGCAGACCATCCCATGTAGTTTGTTCTTGCAGAGCGGTTACAACTATCTCTAATGGCTCGGCAAAAATTGTTGGAAAATCTGCCTCTTCTGGTAGCTGAATTTTATATGCCAATTGTTCATATGGTGGGCTGAACTGAGCATTGACTCCTGCTTTGTTGCCTCTTGCATCCACGCGATACCAACCAATTTTAGGCAGATGGATGGCATTAAAACCATGCAAACTGTAGGGCGCACCTTGATCGTCAATGCTCAAGCGCTGATAGCAAAAACCTGTGGGAATCTGGCTAGCTCGTAGCAAAGCAGCCAATAGATGACTTTTCGCGAAGCAATAACCTGTTTTGTGGTGCAGAACATCAGAGGCTCGACAGGTCACAGGATTCATTTGATAGTCATGGCTATGAGCGATTTCGTCGCGCACCCACTCAAAGCAGGCTTTGGCGATCGCTTCTGGAGTTATGTGTCCCAAGGTGATTTTTTGGGAGCATTTAATGATTTCTGGATGCTGCCAATCGATAACTTCACTTGCTTGTAAATAGGCTTCCATAGCAAAAAGTGTGGACTCTTACGTGGACTTTTACGTTCTAGATTTTTATGGACTTTAAGTGACAAATGGTAAGGCTTATCAACATCGCTTACAATAAATAATGCATAGTATTTGCACTTTTAAAAATTACAGCGCTTTGCACTTACTTAAAACCCAGAAATATTTTTGAAAGTGCTGCTTCGCACCACTTTCAAAAATATTTCTGTACTACTCAAAGCCTCAATAGGCTATAAATCATCCAAACTTTTCAAAATTGCTGGAGAATTGCCTGAATGCAACTCGTCGCGCTTCAGAACTTACTGGACAACTCATCATTTGCCATCCTCTTTGCGACCATGCTCGTTTTCTGGGTGCATGTCGCATTTCCTAACTTGCCCTATTTACGATCGCTTGGTAATGCAGGTATGGCGATCGCCAATCTTTGTATTGCTACATTACTGGGAGCGCGTTGGATTGATGCAGGCTATTTCCCACTGAGCAATCTTTATGAATCGCTGTTTTTCTTAGCATGGGGCATTACCTCCATGCATATTGCCGTTAATCGGATCGGCAACAAAAGCGCCAATGACAACGCTAAGCGTTTAGTGGGAGCCTTCACTTCACCAATGGCGATGGGAATCACCGCTTTTGCTGCACTTGCTCTGCCAAAAGGGATGCAGGTATCGGAACCCCTTGTACCTGCGCTTAAGTCCAACTGGTTGATGATGCACGTTAGCGTCATGTTGTTGAGTTATGCCGCCTTGATGACGGGGAGTATTTTGGCGATCGCCTTTTTGATCGTCACTCGTGGTCAAGAGGTAGTGCTACAGGGTAGTTCCTTTGGGACTAATCTTCGCAGTGTTACAGATACCAATCATCCCAATACTCCTAATCCTGAAACATTCGCAGCATTTGCAGTTGAGGGCATGGGCAGTATTTTAAATTCAGGTAATCTCCAAACTGCCAATAATGGCACAATCACTGCCGAGGCGATCGCTTCTAAAACTACGCCCCTATCATTGCGTCGCCTCACTATTGGTGAAACCTTAGACAATCTCAGTTATCGAGCGATCGGGCTAGGTTTTCCTCTCCTGACGATTGGTATTATTGCAGGCGGAGTATGGGCAAATGAAGCATGGGGTTCTTATTGGAGCTGGGACCCCAAGGAAACATGGTCTTTGATTACATGGTTAGTCTTTGCAGCTTATTTGCACACACGCATTACTAAAGGATGGCAAGGGCGTAAGCCTGCAATTTTGGCTAGTGTCGGTCTATTGGTAGTCTGGACTTGCTATCTAGGTGTAAATCTACTTGGTAAGGGTTTGCACAGCTATGGCTGGTTTTTATAATTTACAGCCACAAAAAAGCGGCGCGAAGCGCCGCTTTTTTTGTGGCAACGAGCTACAACCAATTACGATCGCTAATGGCTGCTTGCATTTTGCTAATCACCTCATCAACGGCGATCGCGCCAAGTTCACCATGTTTGCGGCTACGGATACTCAAGGTTCCTGCTTCGACTTCCTTTGCGCCAATGACTGCCATCAAAGGGATTTTGTCCATTTCTGCTTTGCGAATTTGCTTTGCCATGCGCTCCCCACTATGGTCTAGCTGGACACGTAAGCCTGCTGCTTTCATCTTGGTGACTACTGCTTCGGCATATTCCATCTGAGCATCAGAAACAGCAATCAAACGAGCCTGTACAGGCGCAAGCCAGAGAGGGAAGTCACCCGCATAGTTTTCAATTAAGACACCGATAAATCGCTCAAGCGAACCAAATAAGGCTCGGTGAATCATGATTGGCTGATGCCTTGCACCATCTTCGCCCACATATTCCATTTGGAAGCGATCGGGCAAATTGAAATCTAGCTGAATCGTGGAGCATTGCCAACGACGACCGATCGCATCTTCGATCTTGATATCAATTTTGGGCCCATAAAAAGCTCCACCGCCTTCATCGACCACATAATTCCAGCCCTTGTAATTGAGTGCTTTTTTAAGTGCCTCAGTGGACTTTTCCCAGATCGCATCGGAGCCAACGTATTTCTCTGGACGAGTAGAAAGATTGATTTCGTAATTTTCAAACCCAAAGGTGGAGAGAATCAGTTCCGCAAGATTAAGAACGCCGAGGATTTCCGACTCAATTTGAGCCTCAGTACAGAAAATATGAGCATCATCTTGGGTAAAACCTCGCACTCGCATTAAGCCATGCATGGTTCCAGAGCGTTCATAGCGATAGACTGTACCAAGCTCTGCATAACGAATCGGGAACTCCTTGTAGGAATGCAGCGTATCTTTGTAAATCAACACATGGAAAGGACAGTTCATCGGTTTAAGCTGATAAGACTGATGCTCCACTTCCATCGGCTGAAACATACTTTCGCGATAGAAGTCATTATGTCCTGAGACTTTCCACAGATCCAAGTTTGCCATGTGCGGCGTAGTTACTAATTCGTAGCCATTTTGGACATGGGTTTCTTTCCAGAAGGTTTCGATCGCATTGCGGATGATCGCACCTTTGGGATGCCAAAACACCAAGCCACCACCAGCATCTTCTTGAATGCTGAATAGTTGTAAATCTTTACCAATGGTGCGATGATCGCGGCGTTTGGCTTCTTCGAGCATGGCATGATATGCCTGAAGTTGTTCAGGGGTTTCCCAAGCCGTCCCATAAATCCGTTGCAACATGGGATTTTTTTCGTCGCCGCGCCAATATGCTCCTGCAATACTCTCAAGGGCAAAGGCATCGGGATGAATTTCGCCAGTGCTATTAAGGTGAGGGCCCGCACACAAATCCCACCAAGGCTGTTTTTCTAGCTTTTCAGGATCGCCAATGAAATAGCGGCTAATATTCTGTCCTTCGGGTATGGCGGCGAGTAGCTCAATTTTGTAAGGTTCATTGAGTTTTTCGATTTCTGCAAGCATCTCAGGACGAGGCAACTCCTGACGCACAAGGGGCTGATTCCACTTAATGATTCGCTTCATTTCCTTAGCGATCGCTTTTAAATCACTAGGTGTAAAGTTTTCTTTGCGATCGAAGTCGTAGTAAAAGCCAGTCTCAGTTGCAGGACCGATAGTCACCTTAGCATCGGGATATAACTTCTGGACTGCCATCGCCATCACATGGGAGCATGTGTGGCGAATCCGCGCTAATTTTTCGGTATCGGCTTGCCGCAGGATATCACTAGGTTTAATATCACTAGGTTTGCTTTCGCTGGGCTTTACTGCAACTGCATCCATAACTTGATGTTGTGACTTTATATTGATTTACAAGAGTTACAAGAAACTTACTTAGAGTCTACCATTTTAGCTTTTTTGTTGCATTAAGGTAGGTTTTTGGAATTAAATGCAGGATGAGTCAGCGATCGCGTAACCTATCATTTTTAGACAATTGATGCGTTTGATGCGCTACGTTGCAAGAACGCATCCTACTTAGAGCCTTAAATTAAGTCTGATTCCTGAAATTTCGCCTTAATTGCACAACGAGCCGCCGCCGCAAATTCAGCGCTGTCTAAAAGATATTCTTTTAGAGTTACTTTTAATTCATTAGCTAGTTTTTGGATTTCTTGATCTTGGGGATGTTCTGTAGCTGAAAGTAATACTTTGTTTAACTCCCGCAAAATATTTAGTCTTTGTCGCCTAGATTCAATAAGATCATCAGAATTAAGATCTAAATAATCAATCGTAATTTGCCCTCTTGGATTTTCGTTAATGGCATAGGCATACTCAGCCCGAAAGCCGATAAATTCTTCAGGATTCTCTTTGCCACAATCGATAAACAAGGGGCTTTCTTTGGTAATTCGTTGGTTGTGATTGGTTGCCCTTTTATTGGGGTCTTGTAGAGGGAATAGATTCTTCTTGTGTCTAGAATTGCAGGATGAACAGGAGAGATAGAGGTTTTCCCATTTGTAGGCTAACCAGTAGTACCCTGGATACTTTAATGACTCACTTTGAGCCTGTTGATATGCTCCTTTAGGGCGAAAATGTTCAACATCCCCATTTTTACCAATAATCCTTTCGCAGAAGCAGCATTTCTGATGTTGAGCCTTAATTAGTGCTTCTTTGACACTTTTATGACCATAGATAGAACTGGCAAAATCAAATTTTTCTTTGTTGGTTTCATAGGCTGACGGATTGAGAGAATATGCATCACAATGAGATTTACATTTTTGCTTGCCGTCTGTAGTGAGTTTCTTAGGTGCTGTTTTGGGTTTATGAATCCGAATCACTCAACTGCCTCCGTCACAGGTTTGTCTAATAATTTGGCAGCACGACGAATGATATCCATAGCTTTGATATCTTCGGAAGTTTCGGCAGTGGGTAAAGTACCGATTTGCGCTTCTAGTTCTTTTAATTCGGCACGATCGCTTGCAGTCAGTTTTGCCTTGGTGAGAAGTTCTTTGCGGCGTTGTAGCAAAGGCTCAATTTTTGCAGGTCTTGCCGATGGCATTTCAAAAACACTTGTCAGAACTTGATCAACTCGCCAATTGTCGATAATTTCTGGATTGTTATCAATTACTACGCGATCGCCTTCTCGTCTTAACAAGACAATATTGGCATCCTGTGCAGCTTGCACTACGAGCGGACTATGGGCGGTGACAATAAATTGTGTATTTGGAAAGCGATCAGTCAGAAATTGCATGATATCTCTTTGCCATTTTGGATGCATGTGCAAGTCAATTTCATCGACTAAAACAATTGCTGGTTCGGCAAGTGGATCTTTGCTATCAGGATAACGTTTAAATAATTTAATTGCTAAGTCTACTATCCAAGCGATCATTGTGCGATATCCTAATCCTAAACTTGATAAACGCACCCATCCATAAGGAGTCAAAAATTCTGCTGTTGGGTGTAAATTGTTTTCGTCTACGGTGGTAATACGTATATCCTTTATATCTGGCAAAATCCGCTTTAAGATTTCGACAATTTGATCAAATTTCTCTTTTAAGGAACTGCGAGTTTTACCAGACGCAGATTTGACAGCATAGTCAGTTTGCAATAACCATTCTTCTGCATTTAATAATGCGGCATTATCAAAGAACAGTGTGACGGAATGATCTGAGGAATTCTTATCACTCCAAGAAGTGTTCGCCATTCTTCTCGTTGCTCCATATCCATAACATATTGCACCGCCTAAAGACTCAACTGGTAACTGCAAAAAAATTTCTTTAGGTGATTCTCCACTATTATGAATTATTTCCATTGCTTTAGCAGCATTTACGGCTAAGCCGATGCTTGGAGCATATGACTGCATATCTACTTCAACATGAATTGTCCTTATCTCTGGATGATTTAGTATGTCTCCTTTTAAAGCCTTTAATGAGACTAGATTGGCATTACAAATAAACTTTGTATTCACCTGAGAAATCATTTTCTGCATTACTTTTAATTCTTCCCTCCAATCTTTGAAATCTTTTGAAACGCCAAGAAGAGTTATTAAGGGGTAAGCACGATAAGGGGAATCTGAATCTTGCCTAGTTGGAATTATTTCCATGCCCGCTAGACATTTTAAAAGTGTAGTTTTCCCGACTCCATTATTACCTAAAATAACTGTCCATTGTGCAGGGCAATCATTATCAGATAGATTCAGTTCATGCTTTCCTTTGAAGCAAAGAACGTTTTCTATTTCCAGCGAAAGAAAATATGCAGGAGGTATTTTATTTTTTGATGCCGCAGGTTTACGTCTGGTTGTAGCTTTCTTTGGCTGGTTGGTCATGACTTTTGGGTGAGAAACCCTATGCGTGAACTAAATATTTAGTATTGGTATATTAACAGATGCTAGATCTAGCAGAAAGTTGATGGCTGAAAAGGATTATTTAGCGAGCTTTTAAATCACAAATGAGCGGTGCGATCGCAGTATTATTTTGATGAGTATATGATTAATGATGTAATTAGTACTTGTAGCAAGTATTGCTAAACACAAAAACTATCTCTAATTGCTATGGTTAATTCTGATTCTGAGCAATTACCCGACTACTCAAGCCAAATCATCACAGTACGTCCTGATCGCGAAACTGCCACATTGCAAAAGCTGCCCTATTTTGTGGGAATTTCTGGGACTACCGCAGGAGCCAAGGGAATCTCGATGAATTTGGTGATTATTCCCGCAGGTGGTGCAGCAGAGCCACATTTTCATCGTGACTATGAAACTGCTATTTATTTGGTCAAGGGTCGGGTAGAAACTCGATATGGTCAAGGACTGAGCCAATCAGTAATTAATGAAGCTGGTGATTTTATCTTCATTCCCGCAGGTGTCCCACATCAACCCCATAATCTAAGTGATACCGAAGCCGCCCATGCGATCGTTTCCCGCAACGATCCCAATGAGCAAGAAAATGTAGTTCTTTATAATCCCAATATTGAGTAGTTAAAAAAATGGATATTCATGCATTAAGAGAAGATTACAAACAAGGGGAACTTAGGCGCAAAGATCTTCATGAAGATCCCTTTAAGCAGTTTGAGAAATGGTTTCAGCAGGCTTGTAATGCTGAGTTGTTAGAACCAAATGCAATGACCTTATCGACAGTTTCTGATCAAGGACAGCCGTTTATGCGGACAGTATTGCTCAAATATTTTGACCATAATGGATTGGTATTTTTTACCAACTATGAGAGTCGGAAAGCTCGTCAAATCGAGATAAATCCCAAGGTTTCAATTTTATTTACTTGGTTACCTCTGCAAAGACAAGTACACATTACAGGAACAGCCGCAAAAGTAACTACAGCCGAATCATTACAGTATTTCACCTCTCGTCCTAGGGGGAGTCAGTTAGGAGCGTGGAGTTCTCAGCAAAGCTCTGTAATTTCTTCGCGTCAGCTTCTACTGATGCAATTTGAACAGGTCAAGCAAAAGTTTTTGGATGGAGAGATTCCGTTACCTGATTTTTGGGGAGGTTATCGGGTTGTTCCCACCAGCTTTGAGTTTTGGCAAGGATGCACAAATCGTCTACACGATCGCTTCCTGTATACACCAGAAGAAGATCAATCGTGGCAAATTCAAAGGCTATCTCCTTAAAGTAATATTGGGCAGCGCTTTGTGCCGCTCATAATTTCTGAAGGTTAATTTTGGGGACAAAAATGACAGTTAGCATGATCTTATTTATTGGGTTTGCAAGCTTAGGATATCCTCCATTAAGGCTATTGCATCCATTGCATCCATTAGCGATCGCTCAAAATTCACGCATTCAAGGCAATGTACCTGAACCGTTTGACAAGGTTCTTAAACGCGATCTCACCTCCTATTTTCAGGATCTATACAAACAACCAGTAACAGTTGAATATGAACTGCTGCGAGAGATACCCACACAAGTTGGTGTGGCTTTGCCCAAATATTACATCTGGGTAAAGATCTATAGCCAGAACGTCTTGATCGATGAAGGTGCTGTCAAAGTTGCAGCCGTAGAAAAAAATCACTTTACAGTATTTAACTATTTGACGATCGCTGATTTACAGAAATACCCAGAGATAATTAATCAAATATTTCCATTATCTGTAGGTGACAAGATCCGCTCCCGCATCAAATCAAACTAGCTGCATGAAGCATTGCTCCAATTAGTCCCACTTCAGGATTAAGGACGATATGAATTGGGATATCTTCTAAAACTGAGCTAACTCTGCCTTTGTTTTTGAGAATCTTTAAAAACATGCCGTCTTGGAGTAAAGGCAATATTTTGGGCGCAATGCCACCTGCAATATATAAGCCCCCATTAGGAATTAATTTCAAAGCCAAATTACCAACCTCAGCAGCATAAGCCTCTACAAACATTTTCATCGTTTGTGTGGCTAGATGATCAATATTAGTCTCGCTATTAATTCCATAATTAGCTAATGCTGCATCAGATATCACTGAAACTGCCCCAGAGTTAAGATCGCCTGATTCCCATAGGCGGACTTTCTCGGCAATTGCTGCTGACTCAGGCGGCGAAACTTGGCGATCGCGTAAAAACTGATAAATCGCTACAATTCCCATCCCAGAAGCTACCCGCTCCACCGATACCCGCTCATGGCGCTTGAGCAAATATTGCAATAACTCGATCTCTAGGCTATTTCGGGGTGCAAAATCCGTATGTCCGCCCTCAGTGGCATACACCTCATAGCGATCGCCATTCCATCCCAAATATGCCTCGCCTAAACCTGTACCTGCACCAATAACGCCTATTGGCGATCGCGCTTTTACCACTCCCTCTTGCAAAGTATATAGATCATGAGGCTGCAATCCTAAAACTCCATAACCAACTGCCACAAAGTCATTAATTAAACTTACTTGGTCAATCTTAAGTTCCTCGGCAAGGCGATCGCTATCAAGCGACCAACCAAGGTTGGTTAACTGCGATCGGCGATCGCGAATGGG
>JBJTVM010000305.1:0-23198 GCA_046081205.1 Pseudanabaena sp.
GCAGAGACGACTCTATCTACATTACGGGCTTGGTGTCCCTAGGGGCTGCTCGAGTTTATCTCTGCCTTTGCTTGTTGGATCTTAGTAAAGATTTTATCCTTTACTTTTCTTCCTAGATACAAGGGGCTGTGCCCCCGTGCCAGCCCTAGCCTCCAAACATCGCAGGAATTCCCAAATACAAAAAAGGAGTCGCAAAGCGACTCCCTTTTTTTAGACTTCGCCCATTGCTACCATTTGGATCGCACGGGGCATTGCGGGATCGAAACCTCCCATATCCCAAGAATTAGGATCTTTGGGATCAACTAGCGAAAGCTGGTAGGGAGCCAAGGTCACATAGATTGCCTTCGCATTAGCGTTCACCTTGCGGCGATATTCTGCCAAGGCTTCACTAGGATGACGACGACCTGCCCAAGATTCGGAATCAGTCCAGAAGCAGAACACGTCTGCATAGAACTTATTCTTAATCGCCCAGTCATAAGCCACCGATGCATCCGTACCACCGAAGTTTTGGTTCGATGTTTTTTGCATTGCCGATGTGAAGGAATCCTTTTTGGTGATTCCCAAATCGCGGAAGTCGGTGGCAAATCCACGGATCGCATAGTTGGTTTCTGCCTTCACCGTTGCCAAAGCCATCGTTGCTGCAATTTCGCAGCAGGTCAAGCCAATCGAACTAACGCTGTAGTAAGACATCGAACCCGACACATCGATCGCATGGAGGAAAGTCGCACCCGTAGGCGCGATCGCATCGAAGGACATTTCTAGAGCAGTTTCCAGAATATCGACAATGCGCGGAATTGCTTGCCAAGTCTTTTGGCTGCGTCCGAGTGCACCACCAGACTGATAGGTTTTGAGAGCTTTCAAAATATCAATAGGGTGAATGCGTCCCTTTTTCAAGCGATCGCGACTGTTCAAGACGTTGGCGACATGCTTCAAGTTATCCTTGTTTTTTGCAGTCAAGACACCAATTTCAGTCAAAGACCCAAGATTACGCAACAATGCACCAACGGGCATTTCGTTAAAGAGCAACTGCCATGCACGCACATCCATCTGTCCGACGGGAGCCGCCATTTCATGGGTGAGTTTACCCTTAGCGATCGCTTCATGGGTTTTGTCAGGATGACGCTTGAGCCATTCATACCACCAGATTTGCGCGAGAGCATCCGATGGGATTTGCGAAGGAAGTTTATCCCAACCCTTGACCACCCATTGATAGAGTGCTTGTTGATCGTCAGTTTCAGGCTTAACGTGGAACAAACGCAACGCATCACGGTGCGAGAAGCCTTGCCGTTGTTGATATTTCAGCAATTGATAGGCTAGTGCCTTGGTGTCGGGATTGGAGAGCCATGCCTTACCGCTTTCACGAATGACTTTACCGAAGCCACGCATGGACTTGGTGTAGTTCATCCATTCATAGAAGTGGCTACCTGTGCGGACAACTTGCGGAAAGATTTCCATGAAGTTCCGTTTCGCTGCTTGGCTGTCACCCATCGATAGCAAGACTAGAGCCAGAATGGGAGCGCTGTTATTTACGGCACGACCATCGCTAGCATAAAGAATTTCGCTTGCTACGCGATCGGGATTTTCAGCAACACATTTTTGCACCGTATTGATGAAATCAGCGGACAGTTCGTGCTTGCCAGCATAGAAGGTGCTTTGAGCCGTGCCAATCAGCAAGCAACGCCGCAACATGCGCCAGATACCCGCATCAAAGGCAAAACCACCCGATCGCCCTTGGATCATTTCGGCTTCACGACCTGCGATCGCTTGAGTTTGAGGTGTACCTTTGGGTTTCTGGAATAAAAATTTATAAGACATGACATTCTCCGTCCCGTAACGGAAAAATTAAAGAGAACTTCCTTCACCTCGACCAAAGAGAAGGATATTTTTAAAAAATTTTAATTGCACTTGCAGTGCAATTAAAATTTTTTAAACCCTAAAAGCCATTAGCTTTTAGAAGGGGGTGGAATGGGACTCGAACCCACATCTCGCGACAAAGGGGGGATTCGTTGGAAGCGATAACCCTAAGTCTTCGTCCCTTACGGGCAAAGTGCGTTCTACCATTTGAACTATCCACCCCAAGGTTGGGATTTAGCTTTTGTGTTTTGTTGAGGAAAGATGGCAACCAGCAGGCAAAACCTCTAGTTTCGGAAGGGATTTTGGGGATTGAACCCAATCACCTCATGGAGGTGATGCAACCAAAGCGATAACCCTAGCCAATTCGTCCCTTGAATTACTACGTGGTGCTTTGCACCACATAGTAATCTTGGGCAAAGAGAAGTTTCGATTGCGATCGCATAACTATCTCTCCAAAACATTACTCAAAATCAAACTCCCAATTGACGGAGAGGGACTCGAACCCTCGACACTTGGCGTTTCAGGCGATAACCCTAAATCTGCGACCTTTGCAGGTAAGTGACGAAAAAGGATGTTTTCAATGCTCTACCCACTGAGCTATCCGTCAATGTATCTAATTTCAATTTTGCCCTAGGCGAAATTAAAAATAAGAGATTTGATTTGGGGGATAGATGCCACTTGCGAACAAGCAGCATCTGTTTGGTAGCAATAACCCTGAATGCTTCAGCCCAAATAGGCAAGTCATTGCATAAAGGAATTCAGCAGTTTGCGAGACTGCATCTCCTTTCCCAATTGCTACACAAATACTGAAGTAGTATCGGCAATGGCAATTAGACTAGGCGTTCTACGCGCTTGAACTATGTCGCACTACATTTATACTACACGTACTACAAAAATGCAATAGCGATCGCCAAAAAATATATTCATAGGCTTCACGTTATTGCTATCCAGAGAAAGCAAGCATCTCATTCAATAAGATGAACCCGAATTAGTGATTGCAACAATTTGCCAAGTATACGAAAAAAAGCTTTGTGCTAAAATTCCTTAGCTCTGATTAGCATATTCATATGTCTCACGTATTTTATCTCGGTGGACAGACAGCTTACTATCATGACGAAAGTGATGAAAGCGGCTATTTTCATACCTATGATGCTTTGCAGCTAGCACATAGCGATCAACCGCGAAAAGTACATATCTTTCTACCTCGTTCCTATAGTGAGCAAAATCGTTATCCTGTGATCTATATGAATGACGGTAATACTTCTTTTTGGGCTGGTGGATTAAGTCCATACTCATGGGAAGTACCAACTGTTGTTAGAAATTTATATCAACAACAAGAAATACCGCCAGTAATCATTGTTGCTGTTCATTCCCTTAATCGATCTTACGAATATCTTCATGTTGAAGAGTTCTCGTCTCCTTTCAAAAAGGAAGGAGGTGGGCTACCAGAATACTCTAATTACTTAGCTCGTTTGAAATCTTTTATCGATGGTAACTACAGAACTATAAGCGATCGCAAGTTTACAACTATTCTTGGCTCATCCCATGGTGGATTGGCAGCTTTTTATACGGGATGCTTAAATTGCCAGCTTTTTGGCAATGTTGGTGCTTTATCTCCATCCTTTTGGGCGGGTGGAGTTTTTAACTTGCCGAGTTCTCCTTTGATGCAAGCCGTTGGCGAATATCTTCATCAAGACAACCAATATCGCCCCAATTTATGGATTGACTGGGGATGCAAACGTTCAGATGGTTTCCATAATTTTGTGATTGAGCAACAAGCAGCTAGATGGGGACGCAGAATGTCGGAGCTTTTAGAAAAACAATATAGCTATGAGCTTGGTAAGGATTTATTTAAATATGAGGATAAGAATGGCGGGCATGATGAGAGAGCATGGTCTTATCGTTTGGGACTAGTACTTAAGCAGTTCTATAAAACTATGTAGAAAATCCAAGAAATGCTATAGATACTGGTGAGAATTGAATGTTGATATTAAAATGATTGATAGTTCAGAGCAGCTCTTTCAAAAATTTCTTTGTGGTTCGTTTGCTCGGTAATTACTATAAAAATCTGTGGTAGCACTGTAGTATAGACAAGGACTATATGCGATCGCCTAAGCGAATGAATCGTAAATTTTGGATTATTGCTCTCATTTCTTTTATTAACTCCCTGAGTTTTACGATTCTGATCCCTGTTTTGTACCAATATGGTAGGCAGTTTCAATTAGATGATTTTCAGACCAGCTTACTATTTGCAATTTATGCGATCGCCCAATTTTTTGCGACCCCCATCATTGGTAAACTCTCAGACCGCTTTGGACGTAAGCCTCTATTGATCATCAGTCTAGCGGGAACCGTGATTGCCAACCTGATGGCAGGAGCAGCAGGGAGCGCCACAGTTTTATTTTTTGCCAGATTTCTAGATGGAATCACAGGCGGTAATGCTTCCGTTGCTCAAGCAGTCATCTCCGATGTCACTAACCCAGAACACCGTGCTAAAGCTTTTGGAATTAATGGAGCCGCCTTTGGGTTAGGATTTATTTTGGGGCCAGCAATCAGTTTACTTGCTCAAAAAGTAGCCCTAAATACTCCTATGGGTAAGTCCTTTGGCGCTTCTTTTTTAGTATCAGGGACGATTGCCGCGATCGCCTTAGTCCTCACAATTTTCCTCCTGCCAGAAACTCTCAAAACTAAAGCAGAGAAGGCTCAAAATATCTTTGATATTGGTTTGGAGAAACTGATTACAGGATTGTTTATGCCGAAGATCGGTATTTTACTGATTATCAATTTCCTCACAGGGATGACGTTCACTATATTTACGTTTGCATTCCAACCCTATTTTTTGCAGGTTCTCAAACAGAATAGTGACGCACTTACCCTAATGTTTGTTTTATTTGGAGTATTAGGTGTAGTGATGCAGACTCTAGGAATTGCGCAAATGACCAAGCGTCTACAACTAGTCCAGATTCTCTTTCTAGGACTATTTATCCGTAGTCTGTCTTTTGTTTTAATGCCTATTTGGGAGGATGTTTATTACTTTGTTGCTGTTTGCATTCTATTTTCGCTCCTGAACTCAGTTGTGCAGCCAATGATTAGTGCATTAATTTCGCTAAATACTAGTCCTGAGCAACAAGGTACAATTTTAGGGCTAAATTCTTCCTATCTCAGTGTATCCAACGCCTTTGGCCCTGTAATTGCAGGATTAGTTGTTAATCAAAACAATCCTAGCTCCTATGGTTACCCACTTTATTTAGCGGGCATATGTACGTTTTTAGTGCTAATTTTTGCATTTATAAAACGTAAAAGCTATGCAGTGAGAGTAGTCCAGTAGGGGTTTGGTCTCCAAACCCTCTTCCAACAGGGGCTTGGAGACCAAGCCCCTACCTATCCAAAAGATGTAGGGGTTTGATTCCCAAATCCTCTTTCAATCCTCTTTTATGCTAATGACAACTCACCAACTGCTTCAAGACGGCTGTATTTACCAACGGAAAGAAACGATTCTTCGAGACTTTGAGCGACTGTTGGGCTAATCCAGCCTAATTGCTTTAGCAAATGGATAGAAACTGCATTTTTTGCTCTTTTAGAACCATCCATCACCTTGATGGCTAAACCCAATCCTTCGCCAATTCGACCAATACATTGCACTCCCTCTGCTCCAGACTTACTGATAACTTCTCCATTACTGAGCCGCATTAGCTCTGTATCAAATTGTCCATCTCCAGACACCATATCAGGATGCCTAGTCATTGCACGAGTAATGCGTTCTAGATGCAATTGATCATGAGCTGATAGCAAAGCGTAAAGTCTTGCTAGTTGACCAATCTCTAATAAGTAGGTAGGAACACCACAATCATCATGGGCGCAGATAAATTCCGCAGCAGGCATATGTAAAAGATCTGCCATTGTATTGAGCGCGAGTTGCTGTACAGGGTGATGGCGATCCATATAGGAGGAGATTTGCCACCCCTGTTGTTTGCAGATAGCGATCATGCCTGCGTGCTTACCAGAACAATTATGCTGAAGTGGGCTTTTTTGGCATTCGGGAACTGGGCATTGTAAAGCACTTGGCTCTACATCACATCGCCAAAGAATACTGAAAACCTGTCGGGCTTGGGCGATCGTCCCTTGGTGTGAGCCGCAAATAATCGCAAGATCGGTTTCTGAAAGGTTAAATCGTTCTTGTGCGCCAGTGATCGAGACGGGTAGCGCTTGAATAGGTTTGAGGCTAGAACGAGCAAAGGTAGTTGTCTGTGGATCACCTGCGGCGGAAAGGATTCGCCCCCTAGTATCAACTACAGCAGCTTGGCAAGAGTGGATTGACTCAACAATGCCCTCACGTAGCAATTGGACGGTAATTTTGTTAGCGGAGAAACGATTTCGCTTGCCAAGATTCATATATTAATGCTTTAGGATCGCCATTAACATCTTATACCAAAGTACAAAATGGCGTAGCCATTTTGTACTTTCAAAACCCTTACAGGGTTTGATTTTCAATTCACAGAACTGTTGCCACACTTTTGTGAATTGGTATTAGACCAAAATCTTAGCTTAGACAGCTAAACGCTATAATTGAACCGAGATTAAAATTTCATTTCCTAAAACTTTTGTATTTTCTAACATATAACTCGATCGCATGGTATCTTCGCTGCCCCTAACCACAAACACGACTAACCCACCCATCACATTTCCTCTAGCTGCTGTGGTCGGTCAAGAAGCGATTAAAACTGCCCTATTGCTAGCAGCGATCGATCCTTGCATCGGGGGCATTGCCCTCGCAGGTAGACGCGGAACAGCTAAATCTGTCCTTGCCCGTGGGATTCATGCCCTTTTACCTCCCATCGAAGTTGCAGTTGAGTCGCTTAGTAACTGCGATCCTACCAAGCCCGACACATGGGACGATGTGCTAATCAAGGCAATGCAAGACAAAGACAAGAGCGAAATTGTCACCAAAGTTATCCCTGCTCCATTCATCCAAATCCCATTAGGAATTACCGAAGATCGGCTGATTGGTTCTGTGGATGTGAGTCGTTCGGTGCGCGAAGGTCAGACCGTATTTCAACCAGGGCTTTTAGCAGAGGCACATCGGGGCGTTCTCTACATTGACGAAATTAATTTACTCGATCCTCAGATTTCTAATTTACTTCTTTCCGTACTCTCCACAGGCTATAACCAAGTCGAACGCGAAGGCATAAGCTATCAACATCCCTGTCAACCTTTGCTAATTGCCACCTATAACCCTGAAGAGGGTATTTTAGGTGAACATCTAATGGATCGGATTGCGATTAATCTCTCTGCTGATGGAGTACTCTCCCTTGATCAACGAGTGGAAGCAGTAGATATGGTACTGGGCTATGCCAATTCTCCTGAAGCCTTTTTGAGAAGTTATGACTCGGATATTAAAGATCTGCGGACACAGATTATTTTGGCGAGAGAATGGCTCAATGATGTGACAATTTCTAGGGCGCAGATTCAGTATCTTGTTGCAGAAGCGGTGCGGGGTGGAGTACAAGGGCATCGTGCTGAGTTATTTGCTTTGCGGGTAGCTAAGGCGGCAGCAGCGCTGGAAAGTCGCACTCAAGTTAATGCCGATGATCTGCGCCAAGCAGTGGAACTGGTAATCGTACCGCGATCGCCTCTTTCGCCTGAGCAACAACAACCCGAACAACAGCAGCAACAAGCACCTCCTCCGCCTCCCAATCAAGATGATGGCGAACAGGAGCAGGATGATAATCAAGAGGATCAAGAACAAGATCAAGAGCAGGAAGATGAATCCCCAGAAATCCCTGAAGAATTTATCTTTGACCCTGAAGGTGTAATTCTCGATCCTGAAGTTCTCTTCTTCGCTCAGTCGATGCAAAAGCAAGGGCGATCGGGAACGCGCAATTTGATTTATTCACAAGAGCGTGGGCGCTATATCAAGCCAATTCTGCCTCAAGGAAAAAGCGATCGCATTGCTGTAGATGCCACTCTCCGCGCTTCGGCTCCCTTTCAAAAAGCACGAAGATTGCGGCAACCCCACCGCAAAGTGATCGTTGAGGATGTGGATATCAGAGCGAAGAAACTAGCACGTAAGGCGGGAGCGCTGACAATTTTTTTGGTAGATGCATCGGGATCGATGGCACTCAATCGGATGCAGTCGGCTAAGGGTGCGGCATTGCGGATGTTGACCGATAGCTATCAGAACCGTGACCAAATTTCGCTAATTCCCTTTCGAGGCGAAAAAGCCGATGTATTGTTACCGCCTACCCGTTCCATTGAGGCGGCGCGTCGTCGTCTGGATACGATGCCCTGTGGTGGTGGTTCGCCCTTAGCGCATGGCTTGACACAGGCGGTGCGCGTAGCGATGAATGCCAGACAGTCGGGCGATGTGGGTTCAGTGACGGTTGTGGCGATTACCGATGGGCGGGGCAATGTGCCATTGGCGCGATCACAGGGTGAACCGATCGATCCTGAAAATAAGCCTGATATCAAAGCTGAGTTAATTGATATTTGTCGTAAGATTCGCGCTTTGAATTTGGGGCTGTTGGTGATTGATACGGAAAACAAATTTGTATCTACTGGTTTTGCCAAGGAACTCGCCGCCGCAGGTGGTGGCAAGTATTACCATTTGCCCAAAGCAACCGATCAAGCGATCGCCAATGTCGCTCTCAGTGCGATCGCTGATCTGCGTAACTAACCAAGAAAGGGTGCTTCGCACCCTTTCTCGGTCTATGGCTCAATTCCCAATTCTCTAAGTTTTGCCGCAAGGCGATCGGCACGCTGGCTTTCAGCTTCAGCACGTTGGCTTTCAGCTTCAGCGCGTTGTGTTGCTGAGTCAGCACGTTCTCGCTCTTCGACTAGTAAATCTTGAATTTCGGCATAACTTAAAAAAGCAGTACCGTCAGCATGAAACATTCTTAAAGTTTCATCGGTAATTTCAAATTGCATTCCTAATCTGGGGCTTTGCCACTTGCGATCGATGAAAATCGAAGATAGTCCACCGTCATGCTCTCTCAGCCATACACCTAGATGGTTAGCTTCATAGTTATAAATGTAATATTCTTCTACACCATAGCGATCATAAAAAAGAAGTTTCTTATCCATCTCTTCTCGCGTATTTGTGGGGGAAAGAATCTCAAATACAACTTGTGGTGGAATATTATCTTCTAACCATTGTTTGTAAGAGCCTCGATGTCCTCTTGGTCTACCGATCGCTACCATGACATCAGGCGCAGTCGAGAAATCATTGCGTCCTTGGACGGGATACCATAACAAATCGCCTGCAACAAAAATCTTTAGATCACTATTTTGATTTTGACTAAAAAACCAGTCCAGATTTTCTTTGATTGTGACTATCCAAATAAAATGCGTTGTATTACTTGCCATGGGCTGACCATCGCTTTCAGGGTAAATAATTTCAGTTGATGGGATGGTTAGCTGCGAAACCATAACACAACTCCATAATGAAGATGATTGACTTAATTTTAGCATTATCCTAATTTTTAGGAGGGATGGCGCAAAGCGCCATCCCTCCTAAAAATTAGCATTATTTTTTAAATAGCCCATGACCCGTAAGCAGAAAATTGCCATATTTCTAGGAATGTTACTGGGGATTTTGATTGCGATCGCCAGTTATTTCCTCTATTGTCCTAGTCCAATTGCGGGTCTATTTCCCCCTGCACCAAACGTAAAAACTCGCACGATTTATTTCGTCCAACATGAATGGCATTCGGGCTTAGCGTGGGCGCAACAGACAGGAGAAAATTTTGGTGCGGAAGAATGGAAAGACTCTCCATTTGTGGAAGTAGGATGGGGCGATCGCCAGTTTTATTTTGCGGGTGATCAGTCTATTCCTTCCATGCTTCGGGCTGTGTTTATTCCATCGGATAGCGTGATGCATGTGGCAAGTTTTGCAGAAACACCTGAGAAATTTTTTAAATTTCCTGTTTTGCCGATTGAGTTATCAGAAGCAGGATTTCAAAATTTATTTGCCTATGTGAAGCAAACCTTTGCGGTTAATGAGAAAGGCGATCGCTTAGCAGCGATTGGCAAAGGTCAATATGGTGTGAGTAAATTCTATGCGGCTGTACCGAGATATTTCTCGGCATTTAACTGTAATACATGGGCTGCTGAGGCGTTACGCAATGCAGGAGTTTCTGTCTGTCCCAATCGCGCTGTATTAGCAAAAAATCTTGGTGAGCAAATCAAATCCTTGAAAGGAGTAAGTAAGGGCAATTCATGAATTGCCTAATTTTGATGGCGTGGCTTCGCCATGCCATCAAAATTAAATTGCAAAAATCTTAGGTGAATTCTTTTAAAGCCGATCGCAATATTTCCGCAGTTCCATAGTTCTGTTGCTGCTCATGAAGTTGAATGGCTTTGGTAAAAGCGGTGATCGCTTCTGGGAAATAGCCTACTTTCATCAGCACCACACCTAGGTTTTGATGAGCGTCAGCGTAATTTGGCTCGAGGGCAATTGCTTTTCGGTAGGCGGCGATCGCCTCCATAAAACGTCCTGATATTTTGAGCGCAATTCCATAGTTAAAATGTCCTTGGGCAAAATTGGGAGCGATTTGAGTTACCTTTGCAAAATAGGCGATCGCTTCTTTGGGATTGAGTTCTTGATAGATATTTCCTAAATTGAGATAAGCCGAAAGCTTCACAAGGTTGGGAATATCTAAGGCAATTACCTGTTCATAGGCTTTCTTTGCTAGTTCCCAATCTCCTTTTTGGTGATAGGCAAGCCCTAAGTGGTAATGTAACTCACAGCGAATCAGATTTGCTTGATCGCTATGATCAATTAATTCCAATCCCTTCTGTAGTAGCTCAATTCCGAAATGGCGATCGCGTTCTTGAGGACTACTAATATACAAAGCACCTAATTTATTGAGCATATAACTATCATTAGGAAATACTTGCAAATGCTTGTGCATCAACTGTTTAGCAAACTCATACTTATGTTTAAGTTGAATTTCGCTATCCGTATAGCCGTAATGCAATAAAACTGGTACTTCTATATTTAGCACTTGCCAATGAGGTTCTTGCGCTTGTAAAGCTACCACTGATTGATCGATAGATTCATGATAAAGCCCTGTAAATGTAATCGCAGGATGATTGCGAAATAGACGTAGTACGAGGGAATAGGGAGATTGTTTGGCATCTATTTCCGATCGCAAAAGATTGACTGCTATACAATCATCTTGTTGCATCACCGCTTGTAAAGCTTTAATTGCTCTTTGCACTAAAATTTCATCAGCATCAATGACTAGTATCCACTTACCCCTAGCTTTGGCGATCGCATAGTTACGAGCCTGCGAGAAGTCATCACACCAATCAAAATGCCATACTCGCGCCTGATATTTTTTGGCAATGGCAACTGTGCGATCGCTTGATCCTGTATCGACGACAATGATCTCATCGGCAAGTGCTTTGAGATTATCCAAGCATTTTGGTAAGCGCTGCTCCTCATTTTTGACAATTAGACAAGCACTTAGCTGAATAGACATTGACGATCGGGCAAATCCTTTCTTGACAGATTTAGGTGTTTGTGGATAAAACATTGAGTATCACATTTGATATTCATAAGAAGAATTTTAAAATTTTGCTAAGCAATTAGTGGTGACGACGATTGGTAAGGTTTCGCGCTTTGGTATTACACACTCATACTCGATCAAACATTCACTTGGCTTTCGCCAAAACCGATTTTAGGGTTTTCAGTGCTATGGCAATGAAAACCCTAAAATCATTTTCATATTAATTGCTGCTTCATTACCTAATTTTCAATAGATGGGGATATGCAAAATAAATCTGCTCGTTATTATGGGTTTCTCTCGATCGGAACGGCTCTCTTGACGATCGCTTTAAAATTAGGCGCTTATCTGTTGACTAATTCCGTAGGATTTTTATCTGATGCCCTTGAGTCGGGAGTTAATCTCGTCGCGGCGATCGGGGCAGTGTGGGCTTTAACCTATGCTGCTAAGCCACCAGATAAAGAACATGCCTTTGGACATTCTAAAGCTGAGTATTTCTCTAGCGGGTTTGAAGGTGCGTTGATCTTGGTTGCGGCTGCAAGTATTGCGATCGCGGCAATTCCCAGATTATTAAACCCCCAACCTCTTGAACAGCTTAGTTTTGGCCTATTCCTGTCATTAGCCGCTTCAGCCATCAATGGGATAACGGCTATGATCTTACTCAAAGCAAGCAAGCGTCTACGCTCAATTACTTTACGGGCTGATGCTCATCACTTACTAACTGATGTCTGGACTTCTGTAGGCGTAGTCCTCGGATTATTCTTAGTTTCTGTCACAGGATGGTTAATTCTTGATCCATTGGTTGCTTTATTTGTGGCGGCAAATATTGTCTGGACTGGGGTAAAACTGATACAGGAGAGTGGATCAGCGCTTTTAGATGCCTCTATTCCTCTAGAAGAGAGACAAATGATTGATGAAATTTTGTCTCAATACGATCGCCATCAAGTCCAGTTTCATGCCATCCGCACCAGAATGGCGGGTACCAAAAAGTTCGTATCCTTTCATATTCTGGTGTCAGGCAATTGGTCAATACAGCAAGGGCATGACCTATGTGAAGAGATCGAAGCCGCTATTAGCAAAGCTTTACCCCATGTAAACGTGTTCACCCATTTAGAACCCTTAGAAGATCCCAAATCATGGACAGATCAAGATTTATAGCAGTAACACCAAAGTACAAAGTGGCGTAGCAACTTTGTACTTTCAAAATCATTTCAGGATTTGTTTTTTAATTCACAGAAGTATGACATCACTTTTTGTGAATTGGTATATAGCCTGTATTAGGCTAGTGAAGTACAGGTTTGTTTCCCCGCCGAAGGCGGGAAAACAAACCTCTGTACCTCGCTTGATTGAAAAACGCTATAACTGACTTGTTATAAAAGTATCACATTGATCGATATCGCCAGTACTTAAACCACGCTTAAACCAAGTTACCCTCTGTTGAGAAGTACCATGGGTAAAGGATTCGGGAGTTACATGTCCACTCTTAGATTGCTTTTGTAAATAGTCGTCGCCTATTTGAGTCGCTGTGTTCAAAGCTTTGGTAATGTCCTGATCGGAGATCAAACCCCGCTGAGCCGTAAAATGTCCCCAAACCCCTGCAAGGCAATCAGCCTGTAATTCTATCCTTACTGATAGCTCATTGGCTTTAGCCTTACTGGAACTCGCTTTTAACTGCCTAACCTTGCCTGATATACCACGCAAATTTTGAATGTGATGACCAACTTCATGGGCGATCGCATAGGCTCGCGCAAAGTCAGCATCATTGCCAGCCGTAGCTTCTAGATATTTAAAGAAACCCATATCTAAATAAACTTTGCGATCGGCAGGACAATAAAATGGACCCGCCGAAGTTTTGGCTGAGCCACAGGCTGAATTTACATAACCGTCAAAAAGAACCAATTTTGGGGCTTGGTAATTAGTTTTTAGTTGTTGTTTAAAGATCCGCTCCCATGTGTCTTCAGTGTCACCAAGCACAGATTTGACAAAAGACGAGTCACGGTCTTTGGTTGGTTGTTTGACTAAAGCCTGTTGTGGTGCAGGCGCAGTTTTATTATTGCTACCAATTAAATTTAAAAGCTGGGTGGGATCAATTTTAAAAATTAGACTAGCGATAACAGCGATTACAACACCTCCAGCACCTAAGCCGCTCAACATGCCCATTGATGATGAGCTTAAGTTTGATGATGGAGATGACTCGTCTGAACCATCACGCTGGTCTTCTACGTTATCGCTTTCACGCATCTCATCCCATTTCATATCGCCAATCCTGCCCTAAATGATTTCATTGTTGTGAATATAGCGCTATCAGGCTCAACTCAGCTAAAACCAAATAATTTTTTAAAATACAGCACTTCCTTAAATCTACGGTAGAGCAAGCTTTGCTGAACATGATCGATATAGCAATTTGCGCCGCGCTTCGCGCGGCGCAAATTGTGCAAAATGGTAAAAATTGCCCTGCAATTTTTACCATTTTGCACGTTCGTCGAATTGGCGTTATTTAGGACGTAAACCCAAATAAATGAAGGCGGTGCTTCGCGCCGCCTTCATTTATTTGGGTTTAGATTTGCTTACATTGTAAATGTGTTTCTCTCGTGTAGCGAGAGAAACACATTTAGGCTCCCATACCAGAATATTGTTGGATTCCCTTGCGCCATAGCCAGCGACTGATCACAAAAAAGATCCCCATCCATCCTGCCATGATGCCAACTCCTTGCCAAACAGCGATCGCTTTTCCCACCAAAAGCGCCGCAGGAAAATACACCATGTAAGGGAAAGGAGTCCACAGGACAATATCGCGAACTAGCGGTGGAAATACATCTAGAGGGGCAATGATTCCCGATAGAAATATATAGGTTAAAAACCAGAGTTGCTCGATCGCACTGGCTCGTTCTGTCCAAAATGATAGAAGTCCAAAGGTATATTGGATCAAGAATCTCAACAAAAAGGCAATCATGACAATGAATGCAGCCATCAAACCCGTTGACCATGATGGAACCCAGAATGATTGTGGGTAGAGCGCAAAAAATAGAGCAATCAGCACTACTAGCATCGGTAATCTGGCAAAACGCTCAGCAATGTGATTAATCAAATGATGCCAAAATGGATCGATAGGTTGTAATAAACGATGCGAAAGTTGTCCTGAAATTAGTTCCCTCTCAAAGTCCCAAATCACCCAAACAATGTTAAATTGGCGCACCACAAACACAGCCAAGAAGTAACGAATAAACTCTAAAGCCGTGAAGCCAAAGCTCCCATTTTCTGACGCTTTTAGCCATGCTCCCATTAAAATAAATGGTAAGGAATTTGATAATAACCAGATGAAAAGTTCAGCCCGATATTCGAGCATATATGCGTAGTAGGTGGAAAATAACGTCGTCGCAACGCGCAATATATATCTAAGTTGCATAGGTCATTTCAACAGTTAAGATAAATATCCTAACCCGTATATAGAGTTTTTCAATCAAGCGAGGTACATAGGTTTGATTCCCCGCCTTCGGCGGGGAGGCAAACCTGTACTTCACTAGCCTGATAAAGGCTATAGAGTTTTCAAATGAGTATGCTATCGCTTGAAAACAAAAAAATCATGTTATAGCCAATTTCCGAGCAATACAAAGGGAGACCAATAATAGGGATGATCGTATTTTGCATTTTTGAGCAGAGACTTCTGGGCGAATCTCAAAGATTCGGCTCTGGTGACATTAGCTGAGGACAAACTTTGATAGAGAGCAATCATAAACCTAGAAGTAGCTTCATCATCAACCGACCAAAGCGAGGCGATCGTACTTCTCGCTCCTGCACGCACTGCCATTCCCGCTAAACCTAGAGCCGCACGTTTATCTCCCACAGCCGTTTGACATGCACTCAAGATCAATAACTCAATTGGTTCTAAATCGCTGCGATTTTTAGAACGTAGCAACTGATAAAGATTATCAATGGTTAACTTGCCATCATAGGTAAGTAGATAAGTATCTTCAGCCTCAGAGCTAAAGTTACCGTGAGTCGCAAGATGAATGATCGGAAAGGTGAGCGATGTCAGTGTTTGACTAAGGTTTTGCTTAGTAAAGCTAGCATTAAGAAAGATTGAGCTTAAAGGAACTTGTTTGTTGATTTCCTGTAACTCATTTTTAACATTTGGTAATGCCGAATATCCTTGTCTTGCCTCAGTCAAACCACCAATTAGGGCTGTAAATTTTTGCTTAGCGATCGGTTTGGGGTCAAGGAGTTGTAAACTCGGCGTAAGAGCAATACTGTAGTTCTCAACTAAGAACTGCTTACCATCATGCAAAACAGACATGGGAACATTTCTTAAAGAGCCATCTAAAACAAAAACAATGGTTTTGACATTACTTTGGGCGATCGCACTATTAGCAGGACGAATTAACCAATCGTAAATTTGCTGAGCACTAGGGAGATAATCATTTGAAGAGGGATCACGCAGATTTAGTCGTAAGTCAATTACCATATTATCGATTTCTGCTGCGGTTACTTCACTGGCATAATGGCGGAGCGGTTGATTGGGCAGACTGAGAATCACTTCTAAACGATCTTCAAGGATAATTGGATAAATGACAGCCGCAGTTCTATCAATTTGATTAATATCTACTTGAGCCGCATTGAGACAGTCAGAACGAAAGAAATTAACTAGTTCCGCAAGTTGTAACGACTCGATCGCTGCTTGAGCTGTGGTTAAGTTTTTCTGCTTATCACCTGTGGTATCTTGCAGTAATAAGCTCACAAGTTGCCGATAGACAGGCTCAACAGTTTCCCGAAATGAGAATTGGACATTGGAATTCACAAATACGAGGTCGCTACGTAATTGACGTAAACCATTGACGGCTTCTGTATAGGCAAAAATTGCTCCCTTAATATCCCCTTTAGCCTTGAGCAGTCTGCCTAATTGCCATTGCCAACGATAGGTGATGTCGGATGCATTGATACTTTGAGCGATTGCGAGCGCTTGTTGAGTGAGTTTTTGCGATTCTTCGATTTGCTGGCTTTGTTCGTAAGCATTACCGAGACTACCGATCGCATAGGCAAGTGTGCGGCTATCATTGATCGATTTAGCTTGCTGGACTGAAACTGCTAATGTTTGGGCAGCTTCAGCTAATAGAGAATTGGCTACTGATTTAGGGACTAACTTCGTGAGCCTCAGTAAACTCTCACCATAATTGATTCTTACAAAAATCGCCTCGCGACTTATTTCTAAATTTGATAATAGAGGCGCTATTTGCGATCGCATCTCTAATGCATCTTGCAATTCATTAGAATCAATCAGCAAACTGAATAGATTCAACTGCGCTTGTAGGTTAGTTAAGGATTTACCAGCTATTTGTGCAGATTTCTTATACAATTCTGCTGACTTTTCAGAATTGCCCTCAAGTCTGGCTAAATTTCCTTGTCTTAGCAGCACTATACTCTTTTGCTCATTGTTGTTAATGCGCTCAAGAATTTCCCAACTCTTAACTAAAGGCTGATGGGCAAGTTTCAGATCCCCAACTGTGGTCAACATATCCCCGTAGTTATGGAGAACGATCGCTGTCAGCAGATCATCAGAAATTTTTGGTAATAATGATTGAATTGATTCTAAGGTTTGCAGTGATCGCCGATAAAATCCTTGAATCTTAAACGCTTGAGCTTGATTAAGAACATTCCGAATTTGATTATCTAGATCACCAAGTTGAGAATGCAAAATCGCAGATTTTTGCCAAACAGCGATCGCCTCTTCATTTTTGCCTAGGTTTAAATATAGATTTCCTTGAGTATCTAGAGCCTGCGCGATCGCTCTTTGACTTGCGGGATTAACTTCTAGCGATCGGGCTATTTGTAAACTTTGGGCGATCACACGTTCCGCTTCTTGCCATTGTCCTAGTTTTTGATGAGCTAGCGATAGATTACTGAAAGTTATTGCCAAATCTAAGGAATTATTTTGCTGTTGATAGAGTTTTGTAGCTTGTTCCCAAACTTGAATTGCTTCTTGCCATTGTCCTAATTGATACAGAGATTTACCGCGATTAAATAATGTATTTGGCTGTTCGGAATTTGCTTGAACTGTTTGAGAACCATGCGGAGAAGTAATGGCAACAGCCAACATGGGTTGAATAAATACAGTCAGAAAAAACAACAGAAAAGTCAGACTTAGATTTTTGATAAAAGCAAGGTGATGCTTTACTTTTATCAAAAATCTAGTGATTCGGAGGAATTTCGCAATCCTTGGTAATAAACGCTTCATAACTGTATTGTCTCTAATGGTTAACGGCATTGTAATTGTCTAGCCCAAGTAGGCATAGGAACAACTTTAGGAACTTCTGCTACTAGTGCAATTTCGCCATAGGGATTAACTATCCATCCTTGCGCCTCAATAATGCGATCGGGTACATCAGTAGTTGGATTTGATTGGAGTTGTCTAGTCCAAGAAGGAGTTGGTACGGCTTGCGAAGATTCCGTCACAAGTGCAACTTCGCCATAGGGATTAATTGTTCTTGTTTTCGAGTCAGTTATCTTCTCTGATTTAGTTGGTATACCCAGATTTTCTTGCAAATTATTGCCACTGATTACATCAGCAGGACTAGCAGGAATACCACCTCGTCCTGTGATCACAAATGCACTATCTTGGCGATCGGCTAAGCACTTCTGAGAGACAAGTTTACTGGCATCCCCAATATCTACAGGTAAATTGGTTAATCCTTTACTGGGATCGACTCCAGGGGTATTGATATTTACAGTGCCATTAACGCCAAATTGAGAGCTAGCGGTAATATCGCTCAAAGACGTGAGAACAGGGCGGAATTCAAGACCAAAGATTCCATTAGTTGTAAGATTAATATTGCCACCATTGCCTGTAAAGGCATTGGCGAAGATATCACTATTTTCTTTGGGTACAGCCACAATAAAACCTGCGGTAATATTGATATTCCCTCCATTACCACCTGCAAGGGCTGTACCAGCCGTAGTACTGATCTGACTACCAGAGCGCAACAGCAAAATAGATGGAACGTTAAGGGTAATATTCCCTCCATTAGCGCTAGCTGTTTCGGCAGTGATGGAAGAACCGTTTAACAATGTGAGAAAGTTTGATATGAGAGTGATATTGCCACCAACACCAGCACCAAGACTACCAACAGCAATTTGCGCTCCATCACTAAGAGTAACTGAGATAGGGTCAATAAAGATATCTCCACCTCGACCAGTAGAGTTTGGTAAGGTATTAGCAAATAAGCCTGTTTTTGAGCCTGAGAGATTGAATTGATTGACCACTCTCACGTCGATTGTGCCTGAGTCACCAATACTAGATGTTGCTGTTTCGATCCGTGCACCGTTAGAGATGGTAAAGTCTTCGGCTCTCACAAAGATATCACCTGCTTTGCCTTTTCCAGATGTAGAAGCAGATACTAAAACTCCGTCGCTGAGAGTAAGCTGTTTGGTAGTAAAAGTAATATTCCCAGCTTTGCCTGCATTGACCATCAGCCCAGTTGTCTCGACTGCGAGTTTCCCTTGTCCGGCGATCGCAATTGATTGGGGAGCCGTGATAAACAAGTCGCCACCATCACCAATACTAGAAGTAGAAGCGGAGATTTGGGAATTTGGGGCTAAGGCAATGTTAATGTAGCCAAGATTATTATAGGGATTGAGTTTTAAAGTACCTGCTGAGGATCTGCCTTGGGTTTCCGCAAATATGCCGACTGTGCCAAAAAGATTCATTTGGGAAGCATTGAGAGTAATACTACCGCCACCATCGAGATTGGTGGCGGTGGCGCTAGCAGTAGCAGTAATTCTTGCTCTATCAGTGAGGGTGAGAATCGGCGTATTAATGATGATACTTCCTGCTTTGCCTGCATTGTTAGTTTGAACAGATAGTACTGGAAAAGCATTAAGTAGGCGCGTTAAGTCAACTGATGTAGGTGCGTTGATGGTAATATTCCCGCCTGTCCCTGAGCCATTGGTTTCAGCCAAAACTTTGGAATTGTCGTTTATTTGCACAATGGGTGCATTAATAGTTATGTCTCCTGCTTTGCCTTGGGAATTTGTTGTGGCAATGATATTACTGTTGTTTTGGAAGGTAATCCTTGTGGGACTAGTGATCGAGATATTGCCCGCAGGGTCTTGACTTTGCGTGACTGTGTTGATTGTGGTTTGGGCAAAGGTGAGGCTGCCTACCGTATTAGCGATCGCTACAGCCCCTGATATACCACTTTTGCCAACTTCAAAGGTAATTGGACCAGTAAAAGGAGCATCAAAACTAACATCTTGACTAGTACTAATCCGCACATTATTAATCGCGAGATCTCCAAATCCATCAATTTTTACTGTACCTGCTTGCCCTGTAGAAGATTGAGTCAAGATCTCAAAATTACTGATTTGGTTTTTAGCGACTAGTTTAATCTCGCCCCCAGCACTACTTGATCCCAGTTTTGATATCGATGTAGCAAGTAAAAAGCGCCTATCAGATGCAGTTGTAATAATGCTGCCATTGGATGCAGACAAGGAAATTGCTCCCGCATTGCCTACATTGCCTGTAATTGAATTGGTAAAAGAATATGAAGCAGATCGATTGAAGGAAATATTGCCATTAGCGGTAAAGAAAGAAATATCCCCACCATTTTCTGCATTACCAGCATTTGTGTTCGAGTATGCAAAAGAACCTGAGTTAATGAGCGAAATATTACCGTTAGAAGTATAGAAAGAAATCGCTCCCCCATTTCTCGTATTGCCCAAGTTTGACTGTGAGTAAGCGGAAGAGAAAGAGCCATTGAGTGAGATATTACCGTTAGAGGTAGTGAATGAGATTGCCCCAGCATTACCAGCATTACCAGAGTTAGAGCTTGAGTAAGCCGAAGGGGTGGAGCTTTCTAGGGAAATATTGCCATTGATATTTGAGAAAGAAATTGCTCCACCATTGCCTGCATTACCAGATTCCGAGGTAGATTCAGCACTTAAGCGTGAGATATTTAGCGAAATATTACCATTGGTATTAGAAAAAGAGATCGCACCACCATTTCCTGTATTGCTAAGGGTAGAGCGTGAATTCGAGGATAGGTTAGAGTTATTTAGAGAGATATTACCGTTGGTATTGGAGAAAGAGATTAATCCTCCATTTCCAGAACTAGAAGAGGATGAGTTAGCACTCGCCCCAGTAAGAGAAATATTACCATTGGTGTTAGCTAAGGAAATCTCACCTCCATTCCCCACATTATCAGAAGACGAGTTTGAGGTAGAGATTAAAGCTAATCCAGAGAGAAGGATATTACCATAGAGTTAGTGAAAGAGATCGCACCTCCGTTCTTACCGTAAGCGATCGCCCCAGATCCAGTAAGCGAGATATTACCGTTGGAGTTAACAAAAGAAATCGCACCTCCGTTTCCTATATTGCCTGAATTTGACTGTGAGATCGCTACCGATATTGAATTATTAAGCGTAATATTGCCGTTCAAAGCAGAAAAAGAGATTGCTCCAGCATTACCCGAAGTACTAGAGCCAACCTCACCCCGCGATTGAGTAAGTGTAAGAGAATTAATTAGCGAGATATTGCCATTGGTCGTAGAGAAGGAGACAGCCCCTCCATTCCCAGCATTGCCTATTGTTGAGATTGAATATGAAGAAGGATTCGAGTTGTTAAGCGATATATTGCCGTTAGTAGCTGATAAGGCGATCGCGCCTCCGTTGCCAGCATTGTCAAAGATTGATTGCGAGTAAGATTTTAAATCAGAGTTAATCAGGGAGACATTACCGTTAGTTGCTGATAAGGCGATCGCTCCACCGATTTTATTGCTGTTGCCAACGACTGAAGTCGAGTATGAAGATAAGGTTGAGTTAGTTAATGAAATGCTACCGTTTAAGTTAGAAAAAGAAATAGCGCCTCCATTTCCCGTATTGGAGTAGACAGATGCATATGAATCTACGTTTGAGTCAGTTAGCGAGATATTGCCGTTAGAAGTGGACAGAGAAATAGCTCCACCATTTCCAGCATTAGCAAAAACCGAAGCAACCGATCGCAAAGTAGCATTGGCGATCGCAATATCGCCTCGCCCATCTACACGAATATCACCACCATTTACCCCTGATAAACTAGTACTAGTATCAATATCTTTTGCTGAAATCACCCCTGTTAAAGTATTTGGAAGAAACTGGTTGGTCAACAACACCAATCCGTTGGGTTGTGACACCTGAATATTGCCATTGATCGTGATATTTGCTTTACTGGGAGTCGCTACATAGGTTGGGGCTGTATTTGGCAATGCAAAAGTTCCGAGAACCTGATTAGTTGACAACCCTCCCAACTGTGCCCAATCCACACCTGCCCTTACATCCAAAGTTGCCTGCTGACTGCCATCAATCGTTATAGAAGGTAAACCTAGAGCACTCCCATAAGTTGCCAGATCGGCATAGGGCTTTGTGGCATTAAATAGAGTTGTATTACTTGGGTTGATCGTAGTCGCAACATCGCCAGGACTATTGATCGTGACATTCCCAAGTGTAACGCTTCCTCCCGCCAAAATATGCAGGGATGCTCCTATATAGTCCCCCAAAGCTGATTGACTGACAAAAGAGGTAAGAGAAGTAGCGAGAAAGTATACAGAGATTGAATTTGAGTAAAAAAGAGGCGTATGCTGTTTTTTGAAGAAAAAGGAGCATAGGACAAATGACCCAAAACGCCTCACGTATCTATAATGAACTAATAAAATTTGGGAGTCAATACAGTGACTGGTCAGATGTGCGTCACTTGAGAGTAATGGTGTGGATGATGGTAGGAATAATCGCGACAGGGAGTGTGAATTTAACGAAATGGCTCAGTCATATCAACACCAAAGCCTTGATTGCCCAAAGTACACAAAGACAACTATCAAGATGGTTGAACAATCCACGCATCAATCCAGCCAAGCTATACAGTCCAGTAATCAAAGAGTTAATCGCCAACTGGAAAGAGCCAGAAATCTATCTGAGTTTTGATACGAGCCAACTGTGGGAAGAATACTGCATGATTCGATTGTGTGTAGTGCATCGGGGACGAGCCTTGCCCTTATGTTGGCGGATAATTAAACATCGCAGTAGTAGTGTGGAGATGAGCACCTATCAAGACATGCTCAAACGAGCATCGAAACTTTTACCCGTCAATGTCAAAGTAATTTTATTAGCCGACCGAGGATTTGCCAATCCAGAATTAGTACGCTATGTGCGGGAATTAAAATGGCAATGTCGGATACGGATTAAGGGTAATTTCTGGATACACCATCCCAAGAATGGTTGGCAGACTGTCAACCAATTGCATCTCGGTCTCGGCGAAGCCAAGTTGATTCACAATGTTAAAGTCCACAAAACTAAGTCCAAGTCCCTTACTGATGTGCATATCGCGGCTGCTTGGGAATCTACCAGTCAAGAGTATTGGTATATTCTCAGTACTGAACCCACTACAGTCCAAACTTTTCGCGAGTATGGGCTTAGATTCGATATTGAGGAGAATTTCTTGGATGATAAATCTAATGGCTTTGATTTGGAATCTTCGCGCTTACGCTCGGCTCCTGCCATTTCTCGACTCTGTTTGGTGCTTGCGTTGACCACTTTGTTCTTAACTGCTCAAGGATTAGCTGTTGCCGATTCTGGCTATCGTCGTTTGGTTGATCCTCATTGGTTTCGTGGGCTTAGTTATCTCAAGATTGGCTGGAACTGGATTCACTCCGCGATCACGAAAAACTGGGCTTTCTTGCCTTCCTACTCTTTTACTTCTTATCTTGACTCTGACCCTGCTATCGCTTCTCGTCGAAAACATCTTCAGAAATTGTTCCGTATTTCATTCTATGCTTCTACTCTCGACTGGGCTTCCTAGTCTTTTGTCAGTCAATCAGG
>JBJTVM010000306.1:0-6942 GCA_046081205.1 Pseudanabaena sp.
CGAAATCAAGCCCACCCCAGGGGTGGAGTGGCGTACTTTGGCAATCCAAGGATAGACTTTCTTGCCTGGGAGTTGACCGCCTTCCCCTGGTTTTGCGCCCTGAGCCATTTTGATTTGCAGCTCTTTGGCTTGAGAGAGATAGAGGCTAGTTACACCAAAACGTCCAGAGGCTACCTGTTTGATGGCGCTATTTTTGGAATCGCCTAGCTCGTTTGTCCATGTGTAACGTTCGGGATCTTCGCCGCCTTCGCCTGTGTTGGACTTGCCACCGATACGATTCATAGCGATCGCTAAAGCTTCATGGGCTTCCTTAGAAATGGAACCATAGCTCATTGCGCCAGTCTTAAATCGGCGGAGAATGCTTTCGATGGGTTCTACTTCCTCAAGGGGAATCGATTCACGGGATTTGAAATCGAGCAATCCGCGCAGGGTGAAGTGCTGTTGATTCTGTTCATTTACTAGAGAGGAATACTTTTTGAACTGCTCGTAGTTGCCTTCACGGACAGCCTTTTGTAAAGCATGGATGGTTTCAGGGCTGAAGAGGTGCGCTTCGCCTTCCTTCCGCCATTGGTATTCACCGCCAACATCAAGGGTGAGGGTATCTTTGCGCTCATGGAAAGCGTGGCTATGACGAGCGATCGCTTCTTGGGCAATCACCTCTAAATCTGCGCCTTCAATGCGAGAGGCTGTCCAAGTGAAGTATTTCTTGATTACATCTTGATTGAGTCCCACTGCCTCAAAGATCTGAGCACCGCGATAGCTTTGGATTGTGGAAATCCCAATTTTAGAAGCAACCTTCGTTACGCCTTTAGTAGCTGACTTGATGTAGTTCTTGACTGCAGTTTTGTAGTCAACATTTACCAGTAAGCCTTGCTTGATCATGTCGCTGATGCTTTCAAAGGCGAGGTAAGGATTGATCGCGCCACAACCATAGCCAATCAATAATGCAAAGTGATGCACTTCTCTAGGTTCGCCAGATTCGAGTACGAGTCCGATTCGAGTACGGGTTCCTGTACGGATGAGATGGTGATGTAAGCCTGATACTGCTAATAATGCAGGAATTGGCGCATGGTCAGGATTTACGCCCCGATCGCTTAAAATCAAAATATTCACACCATCGGCGATCGCTTGGTCAGCCTGAGCGCAAATTTCGGCGATCGCTGATTCTAAGCCAGATACACCAGATTTGGGATTGAACAAAGTCGAAAGAGTGACAGATTTAAAACCACCTTCGTTAATGTGCTTTAACTTCGCTAGTTCAGCATCGCTGAGAATAGGAGTCTTTAGCTCAATCAAATGACAGCTTTCGGGTTCAGGCTTGAGCAGATTCCTTTCTGCACCAATGGTTGTCTCTGCGGAAGTAATAATCTCTTCGCGAATGGAGTCAATGGGGGGATTGGTTACCTGTGCAAATAACTGTTGGAAATAATCGTAGAGCAGTTTGGGACGATTGGACAGAACTGCTAAAGGAGCATCGTTACCCATTGCGCCCACAGCTTCCACACCATCACGCGCCATTGGCGTTAATAGCAAGCGCAAATCTTCAAAGGAATAACCAAAAGCCATTTGACGCTGTGTGAGAGGCATCGCTTCGGGTGCTGATTCTTTAGCCTCCTGAATCTGAGCAATTTCCACCATATGCTGATTAATCCAGTCACGGTAGGGATGCTCAGAGGCAATTTGATGCTTGATCTCTTCATCAGCAACAATCCGACCTTCCTGCATATTCACCAAAAACATACGTCCAGGTTGCAAGCGCCCCTTGGATTCGATGCGTTCAGGTTCAATTTCTAATACACCTGCTTCCGAGGCGAAGATCACTAAATCATCCTTGGTGACGTAATAGCGCGAAGGGCGTAAACCATTGCGATCCAAGACTGCACCGATCATTGTGCCATCGGTAAAGGCGATGGAGGCGGGACCATCCCAAGGTTCCATCAAGCAGGAATGGTATTCATAAAATGCCTTTTTCTCATCGCTCATGGACTCATGGGCAGTCCAAGGTTCAGGAATCATCATCATCACTGCATGGGGCAGCGATCGCCCTGCTAGCGTGAGTAATTCCAAAGCATTGTCAAAAATTGTGGAATCACTACCATCGACATTAATCACAGGCTTGATCTTGGCAATATCATCACCGAACAAATCCGACTCAAACATCGACTGACGGGCGATCATCCAGTTAGTATTGCCGCGCAAAGTATTGATTTCACCATTGTGGGCAATGTAGCGGTAGGGGTGCGATCGCTCCCAGCTAGGGAAAGTATTGGTGCTAAAGCGAGAGTGAACCAGAGCTAGAGCGCTCTCCATGTCAGGATCACGCAAATCATGGGCGTAGTACATGCCTACTTGCGCCGTCATCAGCATCCCTTTATAGACAATCGTGCGGCAAGAGAGGCTAGAGGGATACCAGTAAGGATCAACATTAGCGGCGCGAATGGCGGTATGGGCAAGTTTACGCAGTACAAATAATTTGCGATCAAAGGCTAGGTCATCGGCAAGATCAGGCGATCGCTGAATGAACACCTGCTGCATGAAAGGTTCGCTAGATTGAGCAGTTGCACCCAAAGACGAATTATCGGTGGGGACATCGCGCCAACCCAATACCTTTAAACCTTCAGCAGCTACTAACTTTTCAAAAATTTCTCTGCCATTCTTGCGAGAAGCCGCATCGGGGGACGCATAAACCATGCCTACACCGTATTGTCCTACTTCAGGTAAGGTGATATTTGCTGCCGCCGCCACTTTCACCAAGAATTTATGGGGGACTTGCATCAAAATCCCTGCACCATCACCTGTATTTGTCTCACAACCGCACGCGCCACGGTGTTCCAAGTTCTCTAGAATTGTCAAGCCCTGCTCGACGATCGCATGGGATTTTTTTCCTGATTTATGGACAATAAATCCGACTCCACAAGCATCATGTTCAAACTGGGGATCGTATAAACCTTGTTGTAGGGGCAGTGCGTTGCTATTCATCATGGACTGAAAAGGATGGTATTTAGGGATTATGATAGCTCAGACGTAATTGAGTAGTTACGATCGCTACTTTGGATTGTACTAATAAATCTATATCCTAGGTATGAGTTACTAGGGAATTATGCAAATTCAGTTAGTGATCATCACTATTTTGATTGCAGTTGTTACAAAACTTGACAGACGTGCAAATTTGTAAATGTAGTACCAATTCACAGAAGTGTGGCTACACTTCTGTGAATTAAAAACCAAACCCTGTAAGGGTTTTAAAGTTACAAAATGGCGTAGCCATTTTGTGCTTTGGTATAAACTCACTTTTTAGGTTTGAGTTTGACTGCAAAGCGCTGTGAATGATCGAGACAAAGCAGGGTTAGGGAAAAATTTTGATATTAATGTCTTAATTTCGTAACATGCTGGCTAATCGGCTCACTTTTAATCGTAAATACTTCTTCTTAACAGTTTTATTATTTTTAATAGAAGTTTATATCGCCATTTTTATCAATGACCAGTTGATCCGCCCTTTTGTTGGGGATGTGTTAGTGGTAATTCTGATTTACTGCTTTGTTAAATCCTTTTGGAAAGTGCGCTCACGGGTAGCCGCCATATCTGTTTTTGTCTTCGCCTGCGCGATCGAAGGCTTGCAGTATCTCAACCTTGTCGATCGCTTAGGGCTGGCACAAAATAAAATTTTAGCAACTATTTTAGGGACTACCTTTGATTGGAAAGATATCCTTGCCTATGCACTTGGGACTGTGATTATTTTGGTGTGGGAAAGTCGCTCTTGGTTTTGAGACTCTCAAAACTAACTGACGTTGTACCAAAGCACAAAATAGCGTAGCCATTTTGTGCTTTGGGATAAGCCAACTATCGAGTGCTAAGCATTGCTTCTATCTGTCGAAGCCGACCTTCGGCTAGCCGATCGCGACATTGCTTGACCGATCGCGGGTTATCTAGAGAAATTAATGACTCAAACTGACAGTGTTGTGCTTGGTAGAGTAACCATTGACGTTGCCCCGCAGAATTCTCTATATTTTCTTGCTTCAGGATTTTAGCGAGTCTTTGGGTGGTGGCATCTGACGTAAGCTGATAATTATTCGTCCCTTGTAAATCAGCAATGCGCTCATTAGCTAGTCTTGCGCGACAACTGAAATACAGCAGTGGATAAATAGAACCTTGACGGAATGGTTCGCTCAGTTCCTGACAGTGAGTATCTCGATAGGAATTCCACGTTTTCTCGACTGCTTTGAGTTGAGATTGTCTAGCTTTAGGAATTTGATTATAAATTTCGTCATAAATTAGCGATCGCAAGAAATCGGCGGTTTTTGCCCAGCGAGAAGCACAAATGTTTAGGTAAAGCTGGGCTTCGTTTTCGCAAGCTGGGGGAGCAACTCCAAATTGTTTAGAACTAGTAACCGTTTCCGATAATGCAGGAGGGATCGCAATACAGGACAGTCCTAAGGCGATTGCTAAAGAAGACAAAATCTTTTTCATGTTATTTGAATTGTTGGAAATTGCTATATGTATCTCTCTCAGTTTATTTACAGCAATTGCCTTTCAAACGAACTATAAGAAATTTTTTAAAAGTTTTGCTTTGCAAAACTTTTAAAAAATTTCTTAGTTTGATCTTGAGCGCAAAGCGCTGTAGCACTAGATATATTTGCTGAAAATGTGACATGCCATAATCCTATAATCTTTATATAACGTTTATCAGTCTGGGTTGGTTCCCTGCCTTCGGCGGGGAACCAACCCAGACTGATTGAAAGCACTATATCTTCTTAACTAATTAGCAAACATGACCACGCCCGATTCCCTATCACCTCGCGCCGCAATGCTCTCATCCATGCTCTTAGAATTAATTGAGATTTTGCGCGATCGCCAAGGTGACACATGGGCAGCGATCATGAATATTGCTTCTGGGAAATCAGCAACGATCGCGATCGATGAAGCTCGCATTCATGTGCAAGTAGAAGGCGGACAGGAATTGCAAATCACAATTTCCGAGGCTGAGCCTGACGCAACCAATGACTTTGAAAGCAATGGGCTGGCTTTACGCAACATCATGTTTGGCAAATCTACACTTGAGAAGTCTGTCGCTTCTGGCAAAATCTTCATTCGGGCTAGTTTTGGCGATCTATTAAAAATACGTTCGATTGTTGCTGCTGTTCTAATTGCCAGCGAGACTGATGCCAGACTGCTCAGCCTTTGGGGAAGATTTGACCAAGAGTGGCGGAAATAGATTTAGGCAATCTTGCTCAAAATCGAAAGTGTGCCGAACCCAATTAAAATAAGCCCACTTCCCCAATTGAGCCAACTTGACCAACGGCGCAATTCTAAAAACTGTTTAATCAGCCCTGTAAATGTCCCGGCGATCGCCAGTGGCAATACGGAACCGATCGCATAGGCTAGTAGAAATTCTGTACCCATCAGCAAATTTCCTGAGCCTGACACCCAAGCCAAAAGGGTAACTAATACGGGGGTACTGCAAGGCGAAGCCACAAATCCAAAAGACAATCCGATTAACAGCGATCGTAATCCCTGTGGCAAATTTTGAGATACTTCCCAATTCCCTAAGCTGGGTAAACGGAACGAAATCACTTCCAATAGTTGCAATCCCATGGCGATCGCGATCATTCCCATCACCACTGACCAACCCCAAGCCGTCTGTCCATAAATTTTGCCGAGAAGCGCCGCAGCTAGTCCAAAACCTGTGAGAGCGATCGCAAAGCCGAGACAAAACCATACTGATTGCAGCGCCGATGTCCATGTACTTTTAGATTCATAGCCGCCAATATAGCCAATCGTGAGTGGCAACATTGACAATGTGCAAGGGGTCAGGCTGGTGACTAGTCCTGCTAAAAACACTACGCCGATACTTGTCCATGAGGCTTGATGGAGTTGGCTATTCACCAAAGCATCAGTCCATTGTTCAAGTTGATAAAACCAGTTTGGTAGACCACTCAAGAAAGTATCAATAAATTGCAGCATCGTGATTATTTTTAAACTATTTTTATTCTATAGCTGTCGTCAGCCAAGAAGCGAGTGGCGGCGCTTTGCGCCGCCACTCATCTTCTGGGTTTGTGTTTGAGCTAAATTGTATGCAGTACCCAGCGAAAGGCATAACGCCATTTGAGTGAGAAATTAACTAGTGCTGCGGACTCGGCAATATTTTTTAATTCAGGGGATTTAAATCCGCGTAAAACTGACAGAGGTGCATCATTGCGAACCATTTGCACCGCAGGCAATAGCCTCGTGAGGGCATAGATTCCATAATAGGCGAGGGGATGCCGATGTAAATCATTGATCAGAATACCTTGCTTGGATATACGCTGCATTGATCGCACAATTTGTACGGCATTCTCATGGGCAAAATGATGCAAAAACATCGCCGCGATCGCCACATCAAACTCGTCATCTGCATAGGGTAGCGCCAAAGCATCCGCAACTTCCACTTTGATTTTTGCTTGTAGTTCTGGTGGCAATCGCTTTTTGAGAGTTTCGCGGGCATAATCAACGGTGACAGGATTAGCATCGATCGCCACAATTTCGACATTGATCGCAGGAGACTGAGCCGCAGCCCAGCGCACGATATATTCAGGGAAATCACCAATACCAGTACCGATATCGAGAATGCGGGTAGTTTGATTTGCACGCGCTCTCATTTTGAGAAAGGGGGCAAGAACTTCCATCGTAGTGGCATATCCGCCTAGCAGTTGATTGATGGGGCGCAGTTGTTCTAAGGCATCGGTGAGACGTTCATCCTGAATGGAGAAATCATCCATCAATTCATCTTGATTGGTACGGATTTGAAATGAAGGCATATATGCTCCTAATTTTTTTAATCATTTTTAAATCAATATCTGTAGTGCTAAGCGCTTCAAATATTGGTAGTTAGACTTTTTGAAATAAACAGCCTTCAATCGATAGTCCAGGGCCAAAGGCTAAGGCAATCCCATTTTGAAATGAAGT
>JBJTVM010000307.1:0-7997 GCA_046081205.1 Pseudanabaena sp.
AAATGGCATAGCCATTTTGTCCTTTGGCGTAACTTCATATAGGAAAAATTTTGTGCTATCCATAGAAATTTAAGCCTTTCGACGCATCAGTTTAGGGCAGCATTGCAAATACGATAAATAATTGAAATCTACATTTTTATAGGTTTCCTTGATAAAGTCATTGATGTGGTGTGATAAATCAAGACTCAGCTCTTCTAATTTGTATTTATAATTTGCATTTCTAATTTGTCAATTTACTGCTCATGATCATTTCTGCTTTTCCCAACTCATAACTTCTCTTGGCAGAAACAAACTATAAGCAATATTAACTATGATCAAAACCGCAATTACGAAGATCGCAGTAGTAGGCTTTTTGCCACTAATGTGTAGTTTCGCTCCTACTCTTGACCCGATCTTAGCTCAAGCATCACCTAATGTAACGGCTCAGATTGGCCAGAGCGATCCACTAGCCAACACACCACTTAAGTTGGTAGAAAGAGCTAACTCGTTAAGGGAACAAAATCAACTTGATCGCGCCCTGACGCTCTATCGTCAGGCGATCAGTGCGAGTCCAGAGTTAGTGCCTGCTTACTATGGTTTGGGGGTAACGTTGCGCCAAAAGGGGGATATTCAAGGTGCAATCGAAGCTCACCGCCAAGCAATTCTGATCGATAAAAGTTATACGCCCGCCTATTATGGTCTGGGGATAGCTCTGTATCAAAAAGGTGATGCTAACGGGGCAATTGCAGCCTATGACCAATTTATTCAGCTTAGTAAATCAGATACAAATCTTGCTCCTGTTTATTACAATTTGGGGTTAGCCCACGAGCGTAAGAATAACCTTCAGGGAGCAATTACCTCTTTTCGCAAAGCCATAGAGTTTGATCCGAAATATGCCCTTGCCCATAATGGTCTTGGTACAGTGTTACGTCGGCAAGGTAATCGCCAAGAAGCGATCGCTGCTTATCGTAAGGCAATCGAGCTTGCCCCTCAGTACGCTGTTGCCCATTTTGCCCTAGGGATATCTCTATATGAAGATCGTGACTATACAGGCGCTATTGATGCTTATAAGCGAGTAGTTACGATTGATCCTACGTTTCCCAATGTTTATTACAATCTTGGTCTAGCTTACAACCAGTTAAATGATCGCCCCAATGCGATCGCGACATTCCGTAGAGCGTCCCAACAAGATCCCCGTAATGCCGATATTTATGCGGCGCTGGGTAGCGCTCTATTGCGTGAGGAAAATATTCCCGAAGCAGCCGAAGCCTTTAGACGCAGTACTGAACTAAATCCAAAAGTTGCTAGTACTTTTAATGGCTTAGGGCTAGCTCTACGTCGTCAAGGCGATCTCGAAGGGGCGATCGCTGCCTATGAGAAATCGATCGCGATTAATCCCAAATATGCGGCGGCTTATAACAATCTTGGAAGGGTTTTGTCTGATCAAGGTCGTACTTCTGAAGCAATTGCTGCATTTCGTCAAGCGATCGCTATTGATACCAAGAATGCTGTGGCATATAGCAATCTTGGTAACTTATTGCGCTCTCAGGGCAATAGTGATGAAGCAATCGATGTTTTCCAAAAAACCATTGCGATCGG
The DNA here is from genome assembly GCA_046081205.1 of Pseudanabaena sp. Classification (GTDB taxonomy): domain Bacteria; phylum Cyanobacteriota; class Cyanobacteriia; order Pseudanabaenales; family Pseudanabaenaceae; genus Pseudanabaena. Next base: position 1,579 of record JBJTVM010000307.1, read on the forward strand.
TAAGGAAGATTTATGGGTGGACTACACTAGTTTGGGACTAGCTTATGCTGATCGCGGTCGGCTCGGCGACGCTCAGGCCGCTTACTTCAAGGCTCTATCTTTAAATCCGACCTTTGCAAAGGCGCATTTTGGGCTAGGCGCTTTGTATACGCTCAAGGGTGAGGTCAGCAATGCGATTCGCTATTACCAAGAGGCTTTGAAGCTATACGAAGAAAATCGTGATACCGAATGGATCAAGCGGACACAGCAAGCCATTCAAGCATTGCAAGGGATTACATAAAGTGCATAGCTATTGCCCAAGAAGTGATAAGTGGCGCTTTGCGCCACTTATCACTTCTTGCACTAAGCAAAACTTGACGTTGCTATAAAATAGAACACATCGCCAATTAAGCGATCACACTCAATGATTGTGTAGAAGGGAGCAAAATAAATGACACTAACAATCGTTGCTAAATCTCTATATGAGTCTGACTATTTACTCTGGACTCACGACACCGTAGCGAAGCTAAGGGCTAGGGATTTTGCTCATTTGGACTTAGAAAATTTAATAGAGGAGATTGAGAGTTTGGGTAAGTCGGAGAAAAAAGAGATAAGAAGCCGCTTAACAACCTTGCTTGCACATTTGCTCAAACGTATATATGTCGATATGCCTGACTGTTTCAATGGCTGGGAAAATACTATCACTGAGCAAAGAACTGAGATCGAGTTTGTCCTTGCTGACTCACCGAGTTTAAAAACCTTGTGGGATGATACTTTTGACGTTGCTTTTCGTGCTGCATTGCGAAATGTACAAAAGGAATATTCAAAAAAGGGGTATCAATTTCCTGATCAATGGCAGTTTGGGAACGACATTGACACGATGCTGAATGTTGATTTCTGGGAATAGCAATCGCACCAGCATTAAAAGTTCATAGATGTGTCCACAAAAGTACCCTGCGCGACTATGACGATCAGGGCTTTAGATTGTTATAAGCTTACATAAGTTTTGATATGTACCTAGCCAATCGCAGTACATACCATCAAAAATTAATTATGGAGTTTTTAGTATAAGCATGGGATTTTTAGAAGGTCAGGTGGCGATCATTACAGGCGCATCTAGGGGCATAGGTCGCGCGATCGCCGTTTCACTCGCGGCTGAAGGTGCAAAAGTTGTGGTGAACTATGCCAGTTCTGCTAGCGCCGCCGAAGAGGTTGTTACCGAAATTAAGAGCAAAGGTGGCGAGGCGATCGCCTTTCATGCCGATGTGTCCCACGAGGCACAGGTGGAGAGCCTACTCAAATCGGCGATCGATACATGGGGACGTATAGATGTTTTGGTTAACAATGCTGGCATTACGCGCGACACGTTGCTGCTGCGAATGAAGCTAGAAGACTGGCAAGCGGTAATCGACCTCAACCTGACAGGTGTATTTCTGACCACCCGTGCTGTGTCTAAAGTGATGCTCAAGCAAAAATCAGGTCGCATTATTAATATCGCCTCCGTCGCTGGACAAATGGGCAACCCTGGACAAGGAAATTACAGTGCCGCTAAGGCTGGAGTCATTGGCTTTACTAAAACCGTTGCTAAGGAAATGGCAAGTCGTGGCATTACGGTAAATGCAGTTGCTCCCGGATTCATCGCTACAGATATGACCGCCGATCTCAAGAATACTGACGATATTCTCAAATTTATCCCCCTTGGTCGCTATGGTCAGCCCGAAGAAATTGCAGGAATGGTGAGATTCCTAGCGGCTGACCCTGCGGCTGCTTATATTACTGGACAAGCCTTTAATGTCGATGGTGGCATGGTCATGGCTTAATTTTTGTGGTGCGGCGAAGCCGCACCACAAAAATTAAATCTTCGAGTCCTAAATTCTGTTATTTTTTTGAGAGAGCGCTATATGCAGCACAGTTTCAAAATTTTTAGCCAAGTTTTGAGTATTTGGGTATTTGTGATTAGCTTTTTGGTGATTAATCCCAATTTAGCGATCGCCGCACCAACCAATACGCCAATTAAAATTGCATCCGTTGACTTCACTAAACAAACGGCGATCGAAGTAAAAGTCAGCCTGAGTAACACTGCTAATGAACTGAAATTTATTCCCGATCGCTTCACCTTTGAGTCGGGCAAACGCTACAAGTTATTGCTGAATAATACTAGTAGTTTGAAACATTACTTCACGAGCAAAGATTTTGCTGATGCAATCTGGACTCAAAATGTCGTGGCGGGTAATGTAGAAGTTAAAGGCAATATTCGCGAACTGGAATTACGACCAAATACCACTGCTGCATGGACTTTTATCCCCATCAAATCTGGAAGCTATGAGTTACATTGCGCGATCGCAGGTCATACAGAAGCAGGAATGCAAGGACTCATTACAATTCAACCGAGTGCTTAAATTGAAGGTTCTCCATATCATTCCATCTGTAGCAACGGTACGTGGTGGCCCTAGTCAAGCGGTGGTCGAGACGGTGAAAGCTCTGCGCTCACAAGGAGTAGATGCCGAAATAGTCACCACTAATGACAATGGCAAAGATTTACTAGATGTGCCTCTCTATGAACTTACCGATCAGTTATCTGAGTATGGGTCTGTACCGATTCGCTTCTTTCCTCGGTTTTCGCCAAATATACATACGGTGCGAGAGTTTGCCTTTTCGCGATCGCTAACAACTTGGCTATGGCAACACATCACTGCATATGATCTAGTCCATGTCAAAGCAATTTTTTCCTATGCTTCCACAATAGCCATGGCGATCGCCCGTATTAAACAAGTTCCTTACATCAACAGTCCTTTGGGGCAGCTTTGTACTTGGTCATTGCAGCAAAGTAAGTTACGCAAACAAATATATTTGAAGGTGATTGAACGTTCCAATTTATTGCATAGTCAAGCAATTCATTTCACTGCTCAACAGGAACTAGAAGAATTCAATCTGTTGAATCTCAATATTCCTAGTTTTGTCTTGCCTCATGGCGTGCAGATTCCAGATCTAGTTTCTGATGCTCAAGAGAGAGTTCGCAAACTTTTGCAAATCCCCGATCGCTGTCCTATTCTTCTCTTTATGTCCCGTATCCATCCTAAAAAAGGATTGGAATACTTGATTGCGGCACTTGGTGAATTAAGAGAATACGATTTTGCCTTTGTGATCGCTGGTAGTGGTGAACCTGATTATGTAAGTCAAATTCAAGACTTGTTAGTAACTCATGGCATCAGCGATCGCACGCATCAAGTCGGTTTTGTCGAAGGTGAAACCAAAAATCTGTATCTCCAAGGTGCAGATTTGTTTGCACTTACTTCCCATTCTGAGAATTTTGGTATTGCGGTGATCGAGGCTCTTGCATCTGGTACACCAGTATTAATTACTGATGGAGTCGCGATCGCACCGATGGTACAAGAACAGGAGATCGGCTATGTCAGTACATTAGAGATTAAGGCGATCGCTTCTACAATTCAAGATTTTTTCGAGCATCCCCACATCGCTAAACAAAAAGGCGATCGCGCCCAACAATATATTGCTAATCACTATGCTTGGGATAAAATAGCCCAAAAGTTGATCACTACATATACCAAGTATGCCAAATGACAAATACAAATTCAACTTCCGAATACTTCTATAAAACTGCTGAATCTGGGCATCATCATCTTTATATTTTCCCCGTTTTAAAAAAACTATTGAGTAAAGTCAAGACCAATGAGAATAGAAAGCTTCGATTATTAGATATAGGTTGTGGAAATGGAAGTTTAAGTAACTTAATCGCTAAAGAAGGATATGAAGTTGTAGGAATCGAAGAGTCTCTTTCAGGATTTACTAATGCTACCAATAGCTTTCCAGAATGTAAATTTATTCATGCCAACTTATATGACATTCCATATTCTGATTTAGGAGGAGATTTTGATATAGTTATCTCTGCTGAGGTCATTGAGCATTTATTATATCCAAGAGAGTTAATTAAATCTGCTAGAAGATGTTTAAAGTCTAATGGAGTATTGATTTTAACAACGCCATATCATGGATATGCTAAAAATCTAGCCCTTGCGATAACTGGTAAGATGGATAACCATTTCACTGTGCTGTGGGATGGAGGACATATCAAGTTCTTTTCTGTCAAGACTTTAACAAAGTTGCTGATTACAGAAGGGTTTAACAATTATCAATTTGAGTTTGCTGGTAGATTTCCATATCTATGGAAGTCTATGTTAGTCTTGGCAACCCTTTAATACCAAAGCGTAAAATGGTAAAAATCGCAGAGCAATTTTTACCATTTTGCGCCATTTGCAACGCGCGAGGCACTAATTCGGGCTAGCACTAGGAGTAGGACTGGGCGAACTCTCAGGACTTGATGTAGGCTCTGGACTTGGCGAAGAACTTTCAGGAGTAGGGGAACTTGTGGGAGTAGCTACTGGTGTGGGTGGAGTTGTCACATTGGGCAATGGTTTAGTTTGCACAGGGGCAGTTTGAGCGGGTTTTGGTTGAGGCTTGGGAATGGGGATAAAATACAAAACCGTTGCCGCGATCGCTAAACTGACCACACCAGCGATCGCTGATACTGCTTGACCATTTAATTGAGACTGCGATCGATAGTCAGAAATCTGCGTCACCAGTTTCAAGTCTGGCAAAGTTGTCGGATCGCAGCATAGACGATCTAGGCTTTCCATCAGGTCAAAAAGCTGAATCGTGTTTAGTTTGATTTGTAGTTGCTTAGGATTGTAAGCATCAGCTTCATTGAGCAATACCGAAAGCACATGGAGGTGTTGTCCTTCTGGTTCGAGACGCACCTGCTTTTCAGGAATTGCTACCAAAGTATTACTTTTTAAAGCCTGAGCATAGGCTCCTACTACCTTTACTAAAGCATTGAGCAGTTCTAGACCACCCACAATTGGCTCGGCGTGGTGGCTAAAGCGACAACTAAAACTGGTCAAAATTGACATTACATCACCACCCGTGATGATCCCATCAACCAGCAAAGTACAACTTGGCAAACTATAGCTGCGTTGAATCATTAGGCGATCGCTCCATCAAACAGACTATTCCACAGGCGAAATTCGCCAGCAACACCACTACACAACAATAATCGCGTCAGCAATTGCAACGCCAATTCGCGAATTTCTTCTTTTTTGAGTGGCGAAGGCGATCGCATTCGACCGATATATAAAGATGTGAAGCGATCAATATAACTTTCTAAGAAACCTTGATTTTGTTGTAAACCTAAAGCCTCGATCTTGCCCTCAATCATTTGTTGATGGGTACTCAGCAGTAGGCGCAAGCCAGTATCTACCTGCTTAGCGATCGTGCAAACTATTTTTACTAAAGCCCTTAGTTCATCCCAGCTTAGACTAGCCCGCTGATAGTTGCGACGAAGCGGATTGGTATTACGCAGTCGCCAGAAAGCAACACGACTAGGAATCGTCTTTTGTAAGCCTAACTGGTCAATCAAAACAAGCATTACTTCAACTGCTTCTAAGTCCAGCGCCTCGATCGCTAGAAGCAGATGATCAATATCCATGCGGACGCTACGGGGACAACCCCTAACAAAGTCCTTAGGAACGTTTAAATCAAGGTTTACAGGAGCAGAAATATTTAACTGCATAATTCGCAGTGAAGTTGAACCTAATAGAGTTTACCCAATTGGCAGTTTACCCAGTTGAAAGGCGTTCAGCTACAAGCAATTTATCTAAAGATCAACAAAGCCCGTAGCTGAGTGCTTCAACCTTAAGCTTGGCGTGAGTAGTACTCAATAACCAGCAGTTCGTTCACTTGCAATGCGACCCACTCGCGTTCGACAACGCCATTGACCTTACCAGTCATCTTCGCCTTATCAAATTCTAAATGGCTAGGGATGTTGGACAGCCCTGGAAATTCGAGGTTTCGCTCGACAATTTTACGAGATTTTTCGTTATCTTTAACACTAATAACTTCGCCTGGGCGCACACCATAGCTAGGGATAGTTACGCTCTTACCATTAATGGTGATATGTCCATGGTTTACCAGTTGACGCGCAGCAGGAATCGTCGGTGCAAATCCCATACGGAAAACGGTATTGTCTAGACGCATTTCTAGCAATTGTAATAATACTAAGCCTGTAGAACCCTTAACTCGTCTGGCTCGACGCACATAGCGCAGCATTTGAGTCTCAGTTAGACCATAGTTAAAGCGTAGTTTTTGCTTTTCTTCGAGACGCACGGCATATTCAGAGCGCTTTTTGCGGTCTTGACCATGTTGTCCTGGTGGATAAGCGTGCTTAGGTTGTTTGCGACTTAGACCGGGAAGCTCTCCGAGTCTTCTGACGATTCTGAGGCGCGGACCTCTATAACGGGACATAGCTCCTTCCTTATTACTGTTGAAAACTTGACAGCCTATCTAGTATATGGCAATTTTGCCAAAAAAATGACAAAGTTATAAGGCGCTAGCAATTTTCATTAAAAACCTACTTTTGGTGTTTC
>JBJTVM010000308.1:0-2251 GCA_046081205.1 Pseudanabaena sp.
ATAAAACTCATAGGGTGCATCCATCACCTCTTTATTGGGCAAAGAGAAGCCCGTCACACGCTTAAAAATAGGCTCAAATACAGGACTAAGAACCTGAGCCATACCCTGCAATGGCTTATAAAACTTCCGCATATACCAACCCGCTACTTCTGGTAGAGAGAGCAGTCTCAGAGCTGTTCCTGTAGGTGCAGAGTCAATTACCAAAACGTCATATTCTTTTTCATCATAGTGACGTTTAACACGCACTAATCCAAAAATCTCATCCATCCCTGGCAGGATTGCTAGTTCTTCCGCCTGAACTCCCTCCAGTCCTCTAGCCTGAAGAACTTCACTAATGTAACGCTTGACTGCGCCCCAGTTGCCTTCCAGCTCTCTTAGTGCGTCTAACTCAGCTCCCCAGAGGTTGGGACGGACTTCTTTAGGATCGTGCCCCAGTTCGACCATAAAACTATCAGCAAGAGAGTGAGCAGGATCGGTACTCAAGACTAAAGTTTTATAACCCAATTCAGCACAGCGAAGACCTGTGGCTGCGGCGACAGAAGTTTTGCCTACTCCGCCTTTTCCTGTCATTAAAATAATACGCATGGTCAATATGACTCGTCTTGTTTAAATTTTGATGAGATTAGGCTTGACAAGGCTAAACCTCGCCAAATCTAATAAATTTTGAATAAATAGTTGATGTTGCAAATCTTTACAATTGTTTTTCATTCTAACATCGATATCGCGATCGCCTGAAGTGCTTTTGAAGAGCTTTTTTGGTTAACTGGATTTTTGGATTGTATACATGGTAGTTTAGCCAGATACAAGCTAAGGTAGCCTAGTTAATCGCTGTAAGGCTTTTATCTATATGAATCAGCAGCAACCACCAGACTCACCTGTTAACTTAGAACAACTTAACCAAATATCAGAAGGAGATATCGAGTTTGAGATTGAGGTTTTACAGGTTTATGTTGAAGATGTCTCACAGCGTATTGAAAAGATTCATGATGCAATTACTAGAGACGATTGGTCAAAAATTATGGGTGAAGCACATCACTTAAAAGGTTCTAGTGCGAATGTGGGGGCTTTGCAAATCCAGACATTGGCAGGACAACTTGAGAAACTAGATGAAAGTCAAGATCAGCAAAAAGCTCTGGAGATTATTGATGATATGTTGAGAAAAATACAGGATGTTGAGTTATTTATTCACGAAAAATCAGCAACTTTGTCCGCACCAAAAAAAGTTGAATCTTAGCCATGGATAATATAGTTTTAAGAACTATAAACTTTATGACCAGTAAGCAATGGCGATCGCTTGCCAATATTTTTTTAATTTGTGTAATTTGCCTTGGCATAACTTTTATTAACACCCTTACGCCAAATGTTTTTGCTGAAAGCGAGCCTTCTTCAACTCAGATCATTGAGCGCTTTGAGATTATCAAAAACAAGATGGCAAAACTAAGATTTTGCTACAACGAAAGCTGTTTTTATCGCAATGTCACTAGCAAAGTTATCCCGCCTACTAGCAACAATCCTCATTACATTGGTGAAATATCTGCGGCTGTAGAACGCCCATCATCCAGCCCAGATCTCGCAGATTATCATTTTGTCTATGTAGATGATCGCTGGCAACTAGTTAGAGGTGAAGAGTTTACTGATGTTGCTGATTATGTGTTTATAGGCGATCGGTACGAAATCTATAGCGTTCACAATAGCCATACCCTACGTGGAAATCTAGACAAAGCCAAAGAAGATGGCGGTATCAAATCAGGATATTTGCCTCTTTACTATGAAGTGTTAGATCGTGGCATTGAGCGTTAAACCTACTCTAGTCGTGTTGTAGCTTTGATGTCTTCTTCATCCAGAGGCTCTTCGATCGCCCCATTAATCCAACTGCGATCGAAGCCCCTAGTGGATGTGACTTTGACTTCGATGTTGATATGCATCGTGTCAGATCGGTCTGATAGGGCTTGGAGAATTTCAAATAGTTGAAATACCTTGGCTTTGTCGGTTGATGCTTTGAGTGTGTAGGCATGGGCGGCGCGTTTACCTTCCACGATATCGAGGGAGATATTTTTCTCGATGCTGCTAGTGTTACTGGTAATAGTTTTATAGTTGTTGCGTTTTGGGTCGTCTCCAACGGTGGATGGATTGGGATCGCTTTTAGCCCAATCAGGATCGGGGCGATCGCCTTGATCTTTACTAATTCCGTCAGCTACAGGCTCAACTTTTGGCGGTGCCAGTAACTCAGTTGCTAAACCTGCTGATAACA
>JBJTVM010000309.1:0-1658 GCA_046081205.1 Pseudanabaena sp.
CAATATGCATCTTCCCTATTCGCAACTTCCTACGCCCGATCGCGATCGTGCTGCTTTTATTGCTAGTGATGCAGTGGTGATCGGTGATGTGCATCTTGGCGATCGCGTGAATATTTGGTACAAGGTGGTAATTAGGGCAGATGTTAACCGCATGGAGATTGGCTACTGCACGAATATTCAGGATGGGGCAATTTTGCATGGCGATCCTGATCAGCCTTTGGTAATTGGAGAGTATGTGACCATCGGACATCGGGCGGTGATTCACTGTGCAGAAATTGGGCGCGGTTGCTTGATCGGGATGGGGGCGATTTTGTTGGAAGGGGTAAAAATTGGGGCGGGGAGTATCGTGGGTGCTGGTGCGGTGGTGACTAAGGATGTGCCTGCGGGTGTGGTGGTAGCAGGTGTGCCTGCGAAGGTGATGCGTGAGCTTTCAGAAGAGGAGCAACAACAGGCGATCGCTCATGCGGAAAATTACTATCAGTTGTCGCTGTTGCATGTGCAGTAGATGGCAAATATAGCCTGTATCAGGCTATTGAATTACCTTACTTTTCACGGCATCCCTAAAACGCTTTGTATACAAGGGTTTCATAAACAAACTAATTAGCAATAAGTCTTACTTAATGAAATTGTACAACGCTAGAATAGGGACTCTGAAAGTATGCATATTGACGGTTAAGCTGGAATAAAAAGACAACGGGAAAAGTTAAGAACAACGAACCAATTCATTTTTTTTGAGTGTCTGATCTTGGCTAAAAAAAATAATTTTAATGGAAATATTGGGTTTCAGCATAACGGCTTAGTTCACCTGCTTCAAATAATTTTAACTTATCACCGATCGCCTCATCAAGTCAGGTGCAACGATGTGTTATGCCGCGATCGTTTAATAGCTATTTATTTTTGCGATCGCCGATCCTTTTTCGGAATATCCTAGCTTCTGCACTCTGACTAAGCTCATCTCGAACTTGGTCATATGACCACCCCTTTTTTACAGTTAAATCAATATAACGTGTTAACTCTGCCTCTGTGGGCGGGCGACCTACTATTTCATCAAAAATGGAATCAATATGAGTTTTGGCTCTGTCAGATGTCCTGATTACTTCAATACAAATCATCCCAAAATAGCTCATATGACATTCTCGATCCCAGAAGGTTGGTGTGCAGCTTTCTGTAAAGACAAGGCATATCAATGCGACGGCAAGTATTTGAAAGTCAATCTTTTGGATTGAAAAATTAACGGCGTTCATGCAGGTATTGAATCGAGAGGCATAACGGCTTAATTGAGCGGCAATAGATCACCTTTCAACTCAGCACGAAATCTTTAATATTGTCCGCTCCAATGATGTGTTATGCACCGATCGCTTAATAACTATTCATCTTTGCGATCGCCAATAATTTCTCGGAACTCTTCAACGAAGGAATTCATTTTTGAACGCCTAATCTTGGCTGAAAACAGATAACCTTAACGAGCTTTTCGGTTCGGTATAACGGCTTAATTGAGCGGCAATTGATCGCCTCTAACTAAGCACAATCTACTCTGATTATTGTCCGCTCCAATGATGTGTTATGCCCCGATCGCTTATCAATTATTTATCTTTGCGATCGCCGACAATTTCTCGGAACTCATCAACGAAACCAATAACTTTTCCTTACTTAAACTC
>JBJTVM010000310.1:0-5124 GCA_046081205.1 Pseudanabaena sp.
CTTTGGCAGAGCTAAAGAAATCGCGCCCGAAAGTGCTTTTGAATTTTTCATCTTGTCACAAAATCCTTTGCCTAAACCCTCTAAATGGATTCGTTTGGGTAAATGGATGAGTAAGGCAGAGTTGCAAGTCAAGGAGCTAGATAAAATTAAGCAAGGAAATGGCGATTTTATATTTCCTTTCCCACTCAATCCTCTAGATGTAATGTTTACTCACCAAGTTTTAAGCTATGACACAGTAAATATGCCACCTGTGAGTCTGATTCGCAATGTCAGATTGCAAGGAAATTTTTATGATTTCGACGGTTTGCACATCCCTGCACGCATGGAATATCGCTTTAAGGTATAGATTATGACTATTCAAGAACTATGCGATCGCCTGTCACAATTCCCACCCGACACACCAGTAGTCGTCAAAGGTTATGAAGGAGGATTTAACGATGTTAGTAAAGTGGAAGCAATGGAAATGCAGCTTAATATCAATACGATCTGGTTTTATGGCGCTCATGGCACAAACGATCATCAACATGAACCCATTGAAGGCATCCCCATGACTCAAGTGGTATATCTACATGGAGTCAACCACATCGCCGACGAAGATTGGCACAACCGCTAACCAACAGAGGATACAATGAGTAAAATCCTACAAGCAGGGCAGTCATACACATTTAGCAAACTCTTTGAACTAAAAGTAGAAGTTGATGATCTTGTAAATGAATTTGGTTACACACTTCAACGCACAGAACTATCACTGCCACAATACAAAGGCGAGCTTGATCGTATTCAAGACACCCAAGAGCGCATTTCCGAAATCTTACCCTATGTCAACCTTGCTAACGAAGCAACCCGCCGCGAAGTACTGATTGCACCTGTGGTGACTGATCTCGTTCACTATACGCGATCGCAACTCAGGATTGAATATCAAATCAAAGTAAGCGAACATTTGCAGGGATATTTTGATTACCTTTTGCGGAATCAGGCTTGGATTATCGTCATTGAAGCGAAGCACGAAGATCTTTATAATGGCTTTACCCAGTTAGCGACAGAACTAATTGCCCTCGATCAATGGGATAAAGCTCCTGAATGCGATCGCCTATTTGGTGCAGTAACAACTGGTTCAGTATGGCAATTTGGACTATTGCATCGTCAAACTAAATTGATTCAGCAAGATCTAAATCTCTACCGTGTTCCCAATGATTTTGAAACTGTGATGAGAATTTTGGTACAGGCAATAACACAAGAAAAGGAATATTAATAATGCTTGCTAGACAACCAGAACTAACCTAATCAGAATATCTCGCCTACGAACAAGCTAGTCCTAGATGAAAGCGTACATTTACAGTCGATTGACTTAGCGATCGCCCTTGCCGATATTTATGAGGATGTCCAGTTATGAAGAGATGAATTTTGGCACGATCGCAGCTCAATTAAGAACCAAAGCCCTTTTTACCTTTCTTAGACTTAATTGGTTTGAGAGTTCTACCACTATTCGCGATCGCTAATCTCATATTTCGGTGTTTCTGATATTCCCTGATTTTTGCAGCCAGAGGATGACTTGTATCAATTCTAAGATGGGTAAGAGACATAACAAATGGTTTTGCTGCTTGATCGCCTTGATCATGGCTTGAGACTTCAACGTCTTTGGCATTTATATGACAAAGTATTCCCGCCATATCGCCTCCATAAAACACAGTATCCATCTTATAGACTGCATCTAATTCAGAAATATATACACTTTGTTCTTTAAGTGCCTGAAATCCTACTTCATTGATCCTGACATTTATAGGAAGATTAGCTTGAATCTCTAGATACAGCTGACGCGCAAAAACTGGATCATCAATAGTTGCCGTAGCAAACATTCTCTCAGTTATTTCACTCATGAATTCAGTCATATATGCCTCATAGTCTCGTTGTTAACTTTATGCCGAAAACGCCAATTTATCCTGATTACCTAACAGGACGGCATATACACGCACTTTTTTTAACTTTAGTTAGTTCCGTTGACAAAGAATTAGGCGATCGCCTACATGGTGAGAAAGCGAATAAAGGATTTAGCCTCAGTCCAATTCAGCAATCAGCAGTTAGCGATTGGCGATTAACTGCTAGCTCCGACAAGAACAAGCCTAAACTAAAGAAAGCTGACAGCCAACTGCTAAAAGCTAAAAGCCTCTCTTGGCATCATCAAGAAATCTCTCCCTCAACTCCTTGTTGGTGGCGCATTTCCCTCTTAGATGAAGTTCTCTTTAGCAAGCTTACATGGCTTTGGCTCAATCTCAATCCCGATCGCGCCTTTCATCTCGGCTCCGCCGACCTCTATATCACTAGCATTCTCGGCACACCGCAGGCGAGCCAACCTTGGTCAAATTTTGCCACTTATCAACAAATTTTTGATCGCGCCTCTGAAACTGACCGCAATATTACTTTTCACCTTGCCACCCCCACTGCATTCCGTCAGGGTAAATATGATTCGCCATTACCCACTCGCGACAATGTATTTAAGAGTCTATGCGATCGCTGGAATACCTATAGCGAGTTCCCAATTAACTCCGAAATTATCGAATATATCTTTCCCAGTAAATTTGACATCAAGACAGAAGTTGTTAAGAACTATGACACCCATAGTTTTATCGGCTGTGTCGGTGAAATCAGCTATCGGATTCTCGGTGATGCTTCACCAGAAACAATCAAACAAATTAATGCTCTAGCAGACTTTGCGATGTTTGCAGGAATTGGCAGGAAGACAACGATGGGGATGGGGATGGTTAAGAGGGTATGAAAGAATTAATCCCCATCGCCAGTTTAAATCAATATGCCTACTGCCCTCATCGTTGCTGGCGGATGTTTTGTGCTGGGGAATTTATCGAAAATCATTACACCATCGAAGGGACAGATTTACATCAACGGGTGCATACAGTTGGCGAAAATCAACGGGAGGAGACTTGGCAAATCAGAGCGATCTGGCTGAAGTCGGAGCAATATGGCTTGATTGGCAAGTCGGATTTGATTGAAGAAGTTGATGGCAATCTCTATCCCATTGAATATAAGCGCGGACATAAAGGGGAATGGGATAACGATGCGATGCAGGTTGTGGCTCAAGCTCTCTGTTTAGAAGAGATGACGGGAAAAATTATTGCCAAGGGCTATGTTTATTATGCTCAGACACACCAGAGACAAGAGATTGAGATTACATCTGAGTTGCGGGATGAGGCGATCGCGGCAATTACGGAAATTTCGCAAATGATGGAAACTGGTAGGATGCCTCCTGCAATCTATGGCAATCGTTGCAAAGGGTGTAGCCTATTTACGCAGTGTGTGCCGATGGCGAAGGAAAAGGTTGGTAAATATAAGGAAGGAGCTTAAAGGCAATGGGAACGGTTTATGTAAGTCAAGATGACTCGTTTATTGGCAAAACCGATGAACGTTTAACAGTGAAGTCTGAGAAGAAACAAATCCTAGATGTACCATTGATCAAAATTGATGGATTAGTAATCCTTGGTCGTGCCACAATTTCTCCTGCGGCGGTGACAGAACTGTTGGAGCGCAAAATCCCGATGTCTTTTATGACAGGAACAGGGCGCTTTCTTGGTCGTTTGGAACCTGAGCTTACGAAAAATATTTTTGTGAGGCGATCGCAGTGGGATGCGGCAGGGGAAACACCGAAGGCAATCCATATGGTGCAAGCCTTTGTGCGTGGTAAGTTAAAAAATTATCGAGCGTCATTAATGCGACATCTGCGGGATTATCCTAATAATGATTTACAGAAAGCGATTGATGATCTCGAACGGGCGATCAATTCGCTGGCGGTAATTCAGAAGATCGATAGTTTACGGGGTGTCGAGGGACATGGTAGCGCTGTATATTGGCAAGCTTTCCCAAGGTTAATTCGTGCCGATGGTTTTAGCTTTACAACTCGCAATCGCCGCCCACCTAATGATCCTGTAAATGCGATGTTAAGTTTTGGCTATTCTCTATTACGCCACGATGTGCAGGGAGCGCTAAATATTGTTGGATTCGATCCATATCTTGGCTATTTGCATACAGAGCGCTATGGTCGTCCCAGTCTTGCTCTTGATCTAATGGAAGAGTTTCGCCCCTTGATTGTTGATGCGATCGTGTTGTCAGCGATCAATCGCAAGGCGATCACGCCTAAGGATTTTACTTCTGAGCCTTTGAGCAGGGCGATTTCTCTATCTAATGAGGCAAGAAAAGTATTTTTAACGCTTTACGAGCAGAAAAAACAGTCAGAGTTTAAGCATCCTGTCATGGGTCGTAAATGTACTTATCAGGAGGCTTTTGAGCTTCAGGCAAGATTGCTGGCTAAGTATTTGATGGATGAGATCGATAAGTATCCGCCTTTAGTTTTGAAGTAAGTTATGTTCATAGTCATTTCCTACGATATCCCTGAAGATAAACGCCGTACTAAACTCCATAAGATTCTCAAATCTTACGGTCAATGGATGCAGTTTAGTGTGTTTGAGTGTGAGCTTACTGATGCTGAATATGCGAAGTTGCGATCGCGTTTGAGTAAGTTAATCAAGCCTGATGAGGATAGTATCCGTTTTTATACGCTATGTGCTTGCTGTCAGCCTAAAATAGAACGTATTGGTGGTGAGCAGGTGCGGGACAATACAATATTTTTTGCTTGATTTCTGGTTCATTGGTTGCGCGAGTTGGTGGATGTTTTTTTTAATTGTATGCAATTGGGTATTTTACAAGTCTTGTTAGGTATGTTTTTGAGGGCGATCGGGCAAGTTTTTCGATTCGCGCAAGTCTGGAATGCGTTGTTAAATATGGCTTTGTGTTGGTTGGTGCAAGTTGTAAAATCTGTTCAGCAGGTTCAAATCTGCTACAATTTGTATGCTTCGCGCAAATGCACCTTGAAAACTAAATATGATATACTTCACAAGCGCGGGGAGATTCAAAGCCTCTGAAACCCTTTTAGGGATTGAAACGTCAAACGGTTTACTTTTTCTGCAAAGATAAGATCGATTCAAAGCCTCTGAAACCCTTTTAGGGATTGAAACTATTATATTTATCATTCTATTTATTAATCTATAAATTGATTCAAAGCCTCTGAAACCCTTTTAGGGATTGAAACTGTAACGTATATATGGTAAGTGTTTTAGC
>JBJTVM010000311.1:0-3936 GCA_046081205.1 Pseudanabaena sp.
TTCGGAATATAACTTTTTAGCGGTTACGTTCAATGTAGAAATCTCTTTGGTTAGGGCTTCAGTTTGTTTGCTCATACTTCCTTTAAAACGTTTTAAAAACGTTACGATCACACCACAAAAATATTTATGCCTCAGATTTTAGCTTATGTCATGTGTACTTTTGTATACCCATAAACATATCTAATAAGTAATTATACGGGTCGGAATTTCGTTAAATGTCACTTAACACACAGACAATATGCTTAAGCTCATTGTTCCCCAGCAGTGAAGGGAAGATTGCACGTTGACCTATTTAGTTTCGTATTTTGTGCCAAGGGGTGTATCAGCAAAGAGGATGGGCGCGATCGCGGCGGCTGAACCGAGCCGATCATCGGCATATTCTTCGAGACTGTAGTACTGATCCATGCGATCGCATAGTCCTTCTGGACTTAGGCTTTGAATATTGTGGCTAATGATGTAGCTTTGAGCCGCTGAGCCACGAAAGGCAGCAAAGGCTTCTTCACAATAGGCTTGCTTAGAATCTTTGGAAGCCGCCATCCATTCAGAGCCATGCATATTACCACTGAGAATTGGTTGACCGTTAGCGGGGATCACGGGACGACGTTCAGAAGCGATCGCTTGATAGGGCGAGGTCACAAGGGTAAAAACAGTGGCTACAACTAAAATAAGCCTTTGAAGAACATGAAAATTAAAAATTTGAATCATAATTTACTCGAAGTCTAGCTAAAAAGTCGTTAAGGTTTGATAACATTTCCTGATTAATCGCACTAAACATATCAAAATAGTAAGCGTAATATTATCGAATAGGTTGTATTGTCTGATATCTGGGGATTTTTGAGCTTCTTGATAAATCCTCTTCCATGATCGTATTGTTAAACTCATGTTGTTTACGATACAGAAAAAATTCACCTCTCCTAGTTCATCAAATTTACTAAATTTTCTAGCCCGCCAAATGTCCGAACACTATCTAAATCATCCTACTTTTGGCTTGCTATCTCGCTTATGTAGGGTAGATGAGTTTCGTAGTTTGTTTACCACTCTCTACGCTCAAAGGTTGTTTTTCTTGATTACTACTGGTCCCGACGGTGTTCAGTTTGAACCTGTCTCACGAGCAGATGCCAAGCTGATGGTCGAAAACCAAATGCGATCGCTACGGCGTGGTGGTACTGATATGGATCAAAAAAACTTACAGCACATATACAAGCGAACTTTTTCCCAATGACCTCGCGTATTTCTCTCAAAGCTGCCGCAAAAATTAATCTCTATCTGGAGATTACGGGGAATCGTATTGATGGGTATCACGATCTAGTGATGATTATGCAAAGTATCGATCTATGCGATCGAGTTGATATTCGTAAAATCGGTACTGATGAAATTCAAATTCTTTGTACTAACCCTGAAGTACCTTGCTATCGCTCTAATCTAGCTTATAAAGCTGCTGCATTGATGCAGAGCATTTATCCAGAGATTGGGGGCATGGAAATTTCGATTGACAAACGAATTCCAATGGGGGCTGGTTTAGCTGGTGGCTCAGCCAATGCTGCCGCAGTTTTTGTAGGAATTGATCGCCTTTGGGATTTGGGACTCACCCAGTCACAGCTTTGTGATTTCGCGGCTCAGTTAGGTTCTGATATCCCTTTCTGTGTTTCTGGTGGCACGGCTTTAGCAACAGGTCGTGGCGAAGTACTTTCACCTTTGCCCGATCTCATTGATTTAGTCTTAGTGATTTGCAAGCCACGTCAGATTGCGATCGCGACTGCATGGGCTTATCAAACTTTCCGCAAGCAAGAGTTGCTTGCCACGAGTCAAGTCAAAAATCAAAACCTCTCTAGTCAAATCGTGGCGGCGATCGCCTCCGGTGGTGAATCTGCACCTCATAAAATTGGGCGCTTACTTTACAACGATCTCGAACGAGTAGTATTGCCTGAGTATCCTGCAATTGCGGAACTAAAAAATAAATTGCTAGATCAGGAATGTCTTGGTGCAATGATGTCTGGTTCAGGATCAACGGTATTTGCGATCGCACCCGATCTAGATCGCGCCCAGCACATTGCAGAAGCCGTAAGAAACGATGACATTGATGTATGGGTAGTAAAGAGCTTAGTTAGATCAATCTTTGACGCTTGATCATAGACAAGGGGCTTAAGCCCCTTGTCTGTGCCCGATGTTTTCTAATTGCTGGTATCTTGCAAGTGATCGCGATCTAATAACTCAATTTGTGAACACTTGATGGCAATTAATCCTTCATTACAGAAGGTTTTTGAGTTTCTCTTGATATTCTTCGGGAGTGATACTTCCTGCTTTTAGTTCCTCATTGAGCAACTGCACTTGAGGCTCGATCGCTTTTTTCTTGGCGGCAATTTCTTCAGCTTTAGTTTTGTAGATCGCTTCACCCTCTTTCTTCGCTTGTTTAAAGGCTTGACGAATACTAAAAGCATCCATCTCACCACCCGAAGCAAAGTATTCGTTAGCAACCTTGCCCAAAGCCCATGTGCTGGCATAGGCTGTAGTTGCGCCAACAACCATTCCAAACACAGGAACTAGCTTAGCTAGGTTGCTCACTGCAATCCTAGTGCCTGTGATCCCCAAACTGCCAAAGATAGCCTTGCGGAAATCATCACGGTTACGGTCATAGCCCCAACTTTGCCCGATCGCTTGAGCAAGATCAAGTTGATTCCAATAGATCAACATATCAAAGGCGATCGCGATCCCTGGGATCGGGAAAGCGCCTAAAACAGCATTTAAAAAGCAGGCATCGGTAGTAGCACTCTCGACCTCAGCCGCACGTTTGTCAGGATCGTCGATTTGGCGTACCTGCTCTGAAATTGAGGATTTAGTAGAGCGGCGCTCTAGAGTCTCTAGCCATTCTTGCTTGCCCCAAAGCTTAGAACTAGTAAAAGTTGCTCCAATCTTATCTAACAGTTCCTTTTCTTCAGGACTACACTCACCATCGATATTTGCCATCGCATAGGCTGACTGATAAACCATCTCCTGTGCGATCTCACTGGTAATTTGGGTCAGTAATGTATCGATAGGCTCATCTTCTTCATTTAATAGGCGATCGACAGTAATGCCTTCTGGCAGATGAATTTCTTCAAAGGTATCGGCAAGACTGGCAGACTCTTCTTCGAGTAGTTTGCCATCGGCTTTTGCCATGCTCACCAAAACCTTAAAGCTTGCCAAAACTTCTTGCTGATTGACTACGGACATCAGATGCTTACTCCTTTCCAGAAATTATCATTGATGGTAACAGCGATCGCTATCTAAGTTTGTATAAAGCTAATCCCAAACTCAAAATCCATAACAGATTAATTTCAACACTAACTTTCCTTGGTGTGAATATTAACATAAGATAAGATTTGATACAGAGTCTTCACACTGCTAACTTCAACTAAGAACTATGATTGTCGCAATTCCAGAACCATTTAAAACTGTGGTGACCTTTGCTCACCCACTTCTGATGCTCCTAACTCTATTTTTGGCACTTTATGCAGGATATGTTGGCTGGCAATATCGCAGGATTCGCAGCACTGAAGGGGAAGAGAAAAAGGCTTTAATATCCAAACGTTACAACATCCTGCATCATAAACTTGGATCAGCCTTTTTAGTGTTGATGGTAGCAGGTGCGATCGGTGGTATGGCAGTCACCTATAACGATAGTGGCAAACTATTTGTGGGTGGACATCTGCTAGCAGGTTTGGGTTTAGCGTTTTTAGCTGCATTGTCTGCTGCGCTTGCACCATTGTTACAACAGGGCAAAGAGTGGGCGCGAGTTACACATATTACGGTAAATACAGCTTTGATTGGCGTTTTTGCGTGGCAAACTCTCACAGGTTGGCAAATCGTGCAGAGGATTTTAGAAAAAATGTCCAAAGCTTCTTAATAAAAAAGGGCGCTAAGCGCCCTTTTTTATGTCAATTCGATATAGCCATTTGC